>JAJBUH010000135.1:27154-29902 GCA_020860445.1 Bacteroidales bacterium
TTAGCCCCAAGCTTAATAAGTGGTTTTATGGTGAAAGGTCGCTTGCGCCCGCAGGCTTATTTTAAACAAAACGCGAGGTAGGGTTGTTTCTTGAATAATAGTGAAACAATTAATGTCTATATAATGGAAAACGGATTCAAATCAGGCTTCGTCAACATCGTCGGCAATCCTAACGTGGGCAAGTCTACGCTCATGAACGACCTTGTGGGCGAACGCATCAGCATAATTACCTCAAAGGCCCAGACCACGCGCCACCGCATCATGGGCATCGTTAACGGTCCTAACTATCAAATAGTTTTCTCCGATACCCCGGGTGTGCTCAAGCCAAAATACAAGCTGCAAGAGACAATGCTTAACTTCAGCGAGGGCGCCCTCACCGATGCCGACATATTAATATATGTAACCGATGTGGTTGAAGACCCAACCAAGAACGCTGAGTTCCTGGCCCGTGTTGCCAAGGAGACTGTGCCAGTGCTGCTGGTAATCAACAAGATAGACTTGGTCAAGAGCCAAGCCGACCTTGAGGCTATCGTCGAGCGCTGGAAGGGCATTCTGCCCAATGCCGAGATTTTCCCGACCTCGGCCACTGAGAAGTTCAACGTTGACAACCTGATGAAGCGCATCATCGAGCTTCTGCCCGAGGGTCAGCCCTATTTCGGCACCGATGCCCTGACCGACAAGCCGGCTCGATTCTTCGTGACCGAAATCATCCGCGAGAAAATCCTCCTCAATTACGAGAAGGAAATACCCTACTCGGTCGAGGTTATCGTGGAGAAATTTGAAGAGAAAGAAAACTCGATCCATATCATGGCTGTCATCTACGTAGAGCGCGACAGCCAGAAGGGCATCCTCATCGGCAAGGGCGGCCAGATGCTCAAAAAGGTTGGTACCGAGGCACGCAAGGATATTGAGGCATTCTTTGGCAAGAGCGTCTACCTTGAGCTATTCGTCAAGGTCGAGCCCAACTGGCGCAATCGCGAAAACAAACTCCGCACCTTCGGATACATTGAGTGATGAGTTATGAGTTATGAGTTATGAGTGATTAGACAGGGACCTCATGACTCATAACTCATGACTCATAACTCACAACTCATAACTCATAACTATTATCGTGGGACAATTAGTAGCTATAGTAGGGCGCCCCAATGTGGGCAAGTCTACATTATTTAATAGGTTGACACAGTCGAGGGCCGCGATTGTCGACCCCACTGCCGGCACTACTCGTGACCGCCAGTATGGCAAGGTCGACTGGAACGGCCGCGAGTTCTCAATCGTCGACACCGGCGGTTGGGTGGTCAACTCAGAAGACGTGTTTGAGAGCGAAATCAACAAGCAGGTCGAGCTTGCCATCGAGCAAGCCGACGAGATACTGTTTGTCGTTGATGCTATGAACGGCGTCACCGACCTCGACGACCATGTGGCCGAGATTCTGCGCAAGAGCAAGAAACCCGTAATCCTCGTGGCCAACAAGGTCGACAGCAACGAGTGGCAATATAATGTGCCGGAATTCTACAGCTTGGGATTGGGCGAACCTTATCCCGTGTCGGCTGTGAGCGGCTATGGCACCGGCGACCTGCTCGATGATGTGGTCAAGAAGCTGCCCGAGGCCAACAAAGAAGAAGAGAATCTCGAAGACCTGCCCAAGTTTGCCATCGTGGGCCGACCCAACGCTGGCAAGTCGTCGCTCATCAACGCCTTTATCGGTGAGGATCGCCATATCGTGACCGATGTGGCTGGCACTACCCGCGACTCTATATATACGAGGTATAATAAGTTCGGCTTTGACTTCTACTTGGTCGATACCGCCGGTATCCGCAAGAAGAACAAGGTCAACGAGGATATCGAGTATTACTCGGTGATTCGCTCGATCCGCGCCATCGAGGCCAGCGATGTGTGTATCCTTATGATTGATGCCACACGCGGCATCGAGGCCCAGGATGTCAACATCTTCTCGTTGATTCAGAAAAACCGCAAGGGCCTGGTCGTGGTGGTCAACAAGTGGGACCTTGTCGAAGACAAGTCGCAAGCCGCCATCAAGCATTTTGAGGAGGCTATCCGCGCAAGATTCGCGCCGTTTACCGACTTCCCGATCATCTTCGCCTCGGCTCTGACCAAGCAGAGAATCCACAAGGTATTGGAGACTGCCGAGGAGGTCTACCACAACCGCAAGCGCATAATACCGACCTCAGAGGTCAACCGCGTGCTGCTTGAAGACATCGCCGCCTATCCGCCACCAGCCAACAAGGGCAAGTATGTCAAGATCAAGTATGTGACCATGCTCAAGGGCGCGCAGGTGCCGACATTCATATTCTTCTGCAACCTGCCGCAGTGGGTCAAGGAGCCCTATCGCCGCTATCTCGAAAACAAGATACGCGAGCATTGGGATTTTACTGGCACCCCGATAAATATATACATGCGCGAGAAATAGACCGATAAGCTGGGGCACAAGCGCCCAGAGACCATAAAGCCACAACAAAGGCTCGGCGAGCCGAGCTTAAGCCATAAAGCCACAAGGGCATAAAACCATAAGAAAATATGGGTTTGTGCCCTTGTGGCTTTATGGCTATGATTCCTTATGGCTTTATGCCCTTGTGGCTTTATGGCTAGAGGGTGCTTGCACCCGCAAGCCGTTTTTTTACCCCTCTTTCCCCTCATTTTTTACGATAATGAAAAATTTGTGAAAATTTTTTGAGAAATATTATGGAGATACGTAAAATTATTCATATATTTGCAAATCCAACTCGGAAC
>JAJBUH010000228.1 GCA_020860445.1 Bacteroidales bacterium
TCGTATTACTATACATTTGGGCCAATGTAGTATTTTTATCGATTTTGAAATAATCAGTATCTCCTAAAAAAAGGCCTTGTGTCATGATCAGAATTTCTTACCCAAGCTATCACTACTTCTTTTTGATGTGTATCTGTAAAATTGCCTATTGCTAATTTATAGGCATCTGGTATTTTTGTATAGTCCTCTGTAGCCACATTAGTGAAATCAAATCCTCTAACTCCTTGATTTAACCAAGTGGTTACATCGTTAGCAGTATGATTACTTTGTAATTCCACTGCAGGGATAGAAAGTTGGGATATTTTCAAATTAGGATCCAATCTTGCCATCCAATTAGCTTTACTGCTCACTTCATCGATATCGCCTCCCGATAGACCATCAGGATAGATGTCAGGGAGGTTGATTGTGATGCGGCTACGCTTTTTGAGACCAGACTCAAGCACTGTGACTTTCTTTATAAAGTCATAGCCTGTATTGGTATGTACCTTTACATAACATTCATCTCCTTTGGAAATCTGCATAGGAGGAATGAAGGCTAATAATCTGATGGACTCACCTTCAAATAACTGAATGTTATAATTGTAAGTAAGATTGTCATCGTCATCTACGCCAGTACTTTCCCAAGTGTTGACAAACACAGATTCTGCTCCAGAGACTACTGTATTTGATGAGTCATAAATATCCCAGGGGTAGCCAGTCTTATTCAAAGAAGCGCCAGTATCGTCATTTTTGGTATACCAATCCTTAGTATCTCCAGTTGCCGACATATCCTACTTGAACTCTCCGTTTTTAAGATGATTGGGCATTATCACGCTTACACCTGTAACTACCACTGGCCAAACAATGCCAGTTCCTATTTCATAACTGCCTGCATTGACAGTTATATCCAGAGTGGTCATAATGGGGTCGAAATAAAGTAAGACATGATCAGTAAGATTCATCTGGTCTATGCTGTTCTTGGCCATCATATACGCATTATCCATATCAGGCTCCAGAATATATACACCGTTGGTTTTCTTATCGACCACACCCTTTTGATTGGTATGATACTCCATGGTGAATACCCCATCACTGAAATTTGTGCATCTATCTTTTGGATACACTGCATAAAACTGATGCAAGGCGCTCCCTGCATTATTAGCTCCTCCCCACAGTAATTGGGCTGAGGAATTCTCTGGAGTCATAACTCCATGCCATTCATAATCTGAAGCATGAGACACTGTATAATTCACAGATTTGAAACCTGTAGATTTGTCTGAGACCACTGCATCATCTGCTCCAGCTGATGTGTTTGGTTTTCCAATTACTGCTTTGTCACACCATACAGTTACGGCATCTCCGTCATACCAATATATTTGGTAGGCGCTTCCATCCTCAAGCGCATAATCGCCATAAATTGTACGTGATGAAGCAACCTCATTTTCGGGCATCATGAATTGTATGGCATCCCCGTAATATTCTTTGTCTCCCGTTGACGGGGATCTTAGGTCGTCATTGCTGCACGATGAGAATAGGAGGAGCAAGGCTCCGCACACCGTAGCCGTCAATCCTATGGCTTGCCAGCCAAAGAATGAGGCTATGTGCATTTCCTTTTTTTCATAGTGATAGTTTTATGTTAGTGATAGGGAGAGTTAGTCCCATTTGTTTGTCACGTATTTCTCGTCACCGTTTTTGAAATCGATGGTTCCGCCATTCTCTTGCTGGTTGATGGCAACATGGCGGTTGCCGGTGACGGTGTCACCGTACATTGAGGCGGTACAAATACCGCCCTCCATTTCGACCCGCATCCAGGTGGTGGTCGGGGCTACATAGGCTCGTTTCTTAAATTCCTTTTCCATTATATATTAGAGATTTTACCCCCAATCCCCGGCAGCATAGCCCTGCCGTGAGTATTGAGGAATTGGTTAGTATTATTTCATTTCTAAGTAAGGTTTCAATATAATTTTATATTTTACTATGCAGTACACTGAGATGCACTGAGGCCACGGAGACTATCCTTTTCTGCCTTGTTTGCGTTATAGATTCGGTCGCGGAGGTGGCAAAGCCACAGCAGAGGTCACTGAGCGCGAGGACAAGCAGCGGAGGGCCTAGTGCCTCGTTGTCCCCAGAATCAAAAGGATACCATCCACACTCCGAGTCCTCCTGTACCGCTTCAGCGGTCTCTGTGGCCGAATCAAGAAGCGTATTCCCTAAGAAAAGAGAAAATCTCCGTGGACTCAGTGTATCTCAGTGCTCTCCGTGTTTATTACAACAGAAGTTGTATAGACAAATGTTAGGGGGCTGGCGTCAGGCTTTTTGCCTTCTTTGCCGCGGCCTTGAGCTTACCCTTTTTGCTCTTTTTCTTCTTGCTGCCATAGCCGTAATAGCTGTAGCCATAACCGTAATGGCCATAGTAGCCATACGACCCATAGTAGCCGTAGCGGCGACTCAGTTCGGCCCCATTCAGCACCAGCGCCATATTGCGCAGCTTGCCCTCGCTGTAGAGCAACTCGACATCGGGAATCTGTCGGCGGTCGAAATTACCAATCCTCGCCACAAACAGCGTGACATCTGCCACGCGATTGGCAATCGTGGCATCTGCGATGATGCCCACGGGCACATTGTCGGTGACGATATAGTCATAGCGCCCACGCAACTCGCCCATCAGCTGGTCGAGCCTGTTGCTCATCAGCAGCTCGGCCGGATTAGGCGCCGAGGTGCCAGCAGCGACAAAGTCGAAATGCTCGCTCTGCTGTATCAGCCCCTCCACACCCATCGTAGAATCAGCCAGATAGTCGGTGACACCGACGCGATGGCCACGGAAATGGCGCGACAGCGTGCCTTTGCGCACATCCAGGTCGACCAGCACTACCCTCTTGCCAGCCTGAGCCAAGGTCTTGGCCAGGTTGCGCGAGATAAAGGTTTTGCCAGCTCCCTCGTTGAATGATGTGAATGTTATCACTTGCAGCTTGCCATCCAATGCCATAAATGTCATATTGGTGCGCAAGATGCGGAATGCCTCGGTCACTATATCGGTGCCATCGTCGGTCTCTTCGGCGTTGCCTTTGGCTATCTTTTTATCAAAGGGTATCTCGCCGAGATACGGCACAGTGAGTTTGCCCTCCAGGTCCTTGCGCCCATGCACCTTGGTGTCAAGGAATAGGCGCAGCAAGAAATATACCAGCGGTATCGCCAATCCCACCAGCACGCCCACCATCAGTATGTTGTTGCGGCGCGGCGCAATGGGTCCGCCCGGCCCGTGGGCCGAGTCAATCATGCGCGCATTATTGTCGGCCATGGCTTGCGACAGGGCATTCTCCTCGCGGCGATTGAGCAGGAACAAATACAGGGTCTCCTTAATCTTATGCTGACGCTCGATCGACTGCATGGTCCTCTCCTTAGCCGGCATAGCCGAGGCGCGAGCCTGCGACATCTGCTGGCGCGACCGCGCATCCTCGTGCTTGACATTGAGGCTCACAATCAGATTGTCGATCGACCTTATCGCCGATTGTCGCAACTGATGCAAAGTATTATCCATCTCCTCAAGCACCGGGTTGGCCTCGCCGCTGTCATCGGCCAGACGCTCGCGCTTAATTTTGACGGTATTGTACTGGTTGATGATAGCCTCGATGCCTCCCTCGCCCAGTCCAGTATTGGTGGGCAGCAGGTCGCGAGCCTTGGTCGGGTCGGTCAGGTATTCGCGTATGTATTGCGCCCAGTTGAGCTTGGTCTCTTGCTCAATGGCAGTCTCGTCATATTTGACATAGTTGCCCACATGGCGATCGCTCGATGACCCATCAATCAGGTTGGCTTGCTTGAAATGTTGGATGTCGGTCTCCACATCGCTTAGCTCTTTCTCGATGATTATCAAGCGCTCATTGATAAACTCGGCAGTGTTGACAGCCACCTGATTCTTGTCTTGCAGAGCCTCTTCGTTGTAGATGCCCACGAGGGTGTGAATGATGTCGGCAGCTCGGAGCGGCGACGAGTCGCGCACCGAGATGGTGAGAATCGAACCCTCGTCATGCTCCTGGCGTATGCCAAGGTTTGACAAGAAATAACCCACCACCGCACTCAGGGGCTTTTTCACTACTCTCACTGGTTGCTCTCTCCACCGGGGCCCATAGTGGGTGGTAGGGTTAAGTTGTATCTTGTCGTTGCCTATTAGAGCAGTGCGGCCCAGCTCAACCTTGTACGAGTTGTGCGGGGCGTTCATGCCTTCCAGGTCGGTAATATATACGTGCGTCGAATCGATGGGCACCACCGTAAATGCGAAATAGCGGTCGGGCAACCCATCCTCTATTGTCAGGCTCACGGGCGACTGGGAGTAGAGTTCGCGCTGGCGCAGCCCGTCCTCGACTTTGTAGTCGATGTCGGCGTTGAGGCGCCTCACTACCTGCTCCATCAGACCCATCGAGCGAAATTGCAGTATCTCGTTGGTTATGTTGATCTTATTGAGCGAGTTGAACTGGTCAAATCCCACGGTCGTGACCCTGTCTGACGCTCCCTTGATTATTACTGTGGCTGTGCGGAAATAGACCTCTTCTGCTTTGGAATATTGGTACCAGGCACAAGTGGCGCATATCGCCACCGACACCAGGAACCAGGGCCATTTGCCCAGCAGATAATAAAACAGGTCTATAACATTGAGCCCTTGCTCTTTTTGTTGATTCATAATTTGACTCTTTTGTAATTTTGTCGAGAATTCTCGAGAGTTTTCGATATTTTTTCGAGAATTTTCGAAAGGTGGCCGAACCACGAAGTGGCCCGGAACAGTAGCCGCCATCCGGCTCCCTGGGTGCCTATCGGCCCCACCCGCCCTGACTTTTGACTTTTGACTTTTGACTTTTGACTTTTGACTTTTGACTTTTGACTT
>JAJBUH010000246.1 GCA_020860445.1 Bacteroidales bacterium
AGTTATGAGTTATGAGTTATGAGTTATGAGTTATGAGTTATGAGTTATGAGTTATTAGTTATGAGTTATGAGTTATGAGTATTGAAGTTTGAGTTTGAGCGATTGGCCTGAGTTATGGGTAGGTGCGTTGGCAATCAACTCATAACTCATAACTCATAACTAATAACTAATAACTCATAACTAATAACTCATAACTAATAACTCATAACTCATGGCTGTGGCTGTGGTGCGAGGCTCCGCCGAAGAGGCGGCGAATCTCGTGAGGGGCCATATAGGGGATAACCTCCATTCCGGGGTGGAACTCGTAGGTGATGTCTTCGATGTGGTGAGTTTCCATTACGCTCTCCATCACTTTTTTGTCGACAGTCAGAGGCACATACACCTTGGTGCCCTTCACCACGGCGGGCCAGTGCTGGTTGCCAATAGCGTGGCCGAGCTCGACAGAGATGCGTATGATATCTTCGGGGCTTTTGCTCTCGAGTTTGCTTAGGTCAATCTCCATCACTGGGTTGAGCTCGAGGCGCAGCACGATTGCCTCCTTCTTTTCTGGATCGTAGGATGTTATGTCGCCATCGACAATCTGCGATTGGCGCTTAAGGGCTATGGGATATTCATTGCCATGGTCGCTCTTAGCCAGGAAACGGCTTTTCTGAGCGGTCCATTGGTCGAGATATATTGTTTCGATATGGCAATCGTGCAATTTGTCATGCCACTCGGGGCTATGGGTATTGCCAATGATTTCGGTGAATATTTCCATAAATAAATAGTTGGTCAGAATTTGGTGTAATATAAATGAGGGGAGTGATGATGGGATTTTTATATAAAAGCCAATAGTGGCAGTGGATAGCATCCAGTGGCATTCTCACCATTCACTATTGGCTTTTATATCGTCTTAGAGAGGCTCAAGCATCAGCTGAACCAGTAGAGCTGGGCCAGAGGCAGCACCTTGGCTGGCGGTACGTAGGCGAGGGTGCCATCTACGTAGGTATCGAATGTCTCGGGATTTACCTCGATGTGCGGGGTAGCATCGTTGAGCCACATGTCGGCCTTGCTCAGCTGGCGAGTGCCATGCACGCCGTAGAGGATGTTATCGGTGCGGATCTTGTCGGCCAGACCGTCCTCGAGGGCTGCGCGCGATGTGAAGCGCAGACAGGTGCGAGGCATAGCCTTGCCGAAAGCGCCAAACATAGGACGCATGTACACCGGCTGCGGGGTGGGGAGCGAAGCGTTGGGGTCGCCCATCTGAGCCCAGTTGATCATACCGCCCTTGATCACCATCTTTGGCTTGGTGCCGAAGAACGCGGGTTCCCAGAGCACCAGGTCGGCCATCTTGCCTACCTCGATTGAGCCAAGCACATCGTTGATACCGTAGGTGATGGCTGGGTTGAGGGTGATTTGAGCCAGATAACGCAGCACGCGGAAGTTGTCATTCTCTTCGCTATCCTGTGGGAGTTTGCCACGCACTTCCTTCATATAGGAAGCCATCTGGAATGTGCGCATGAATGATTCGCCTACGCGGCCCATAGCCTGCGAGTCGCTCGATACCATCGAAATGATGCCCAGGTCATGGAATACATTCTCGGCGCTCTGTGTCTCGGGGCGTACGCGGCTCTCAGCGAATGCCACATCTGATGGAATCTTCGGGTTCAGGTTGTGGCAAACCATAATCATGTCGAAGAGCTCAGCCTCAGAGTTGATGCCGAACGGCAGGGTGGGGTTGGTAGATGACGGGAGCACGTTCATCATCGAAGCCACCTTGAGCAGGTCAGGAGCGTGGCCGCCGCCAGCGCCCTCGGTATGGTAGGTGTGGATTGTGCGTCCGCCCATTGCGGCAATTGAGTCCTCTACGAAACCGCTCTCGTTGAGGGTATCGGTGTGGATTGCAACCTGAACGTCGTAGTGGTCGGCTACGTCGAGGCATTGGCGAATAGCCTCAGGCGTCGAGCCCCAGTCCTCGTGGATCTTGAATCCCATAGCGCCGGCTATGATGGATTCTGCCAAGGTCTGCTTTACTGATGAGTTGCCCTTGCAGAGGAATCCCATGTTGATGGGCAGCCCCTCGGATGATTCAAGCATTTTAGCCATGTTCCACGGACCAGAGGTGATGGTGGTGCCGTTGGTGCCGTCGGTCGGGCCGATGCCGCCGCCGATGAGTGTGGTGATACCGTTGCTAAGGCAGTTGTAGGCCTGCTGCGGCGATACAAAGTGAACATGGCCGTCGATGCCGGCTGCGGTGAGGATAAGGTGTTCGCCCGAAATGGCATCAGTTGAGGGTCCAGTGCATAATGTGGGAGTGACCCCGTCCATGATATTCGGGTTGCCAGCCTTGCCTATGCCGGCGATTTTGCCGTCGCGTACGCCTACGTCAGCTTTCACCACGCCCAGCACTGGGTCGATGATGGTTACGTTGGTGATTACGATGTCGAGCGAACCGTCGGCCCAGGTGATGGTGTTGGCAGTGCCCATGCCGTCGCGGATTGTTTTTCCGCCGCCGTACACAACCTCGTCGCCATATACGCGCAGGTCTTTCTCGATCTGCACATACAGACAGGTGTTGCCAAGACGTATCTTATCGCCTACGGTTGGGCCGAAAAGATTGTTATTTTCTTGTCTCGATATTGTTGCCATAGTCTTTTCAGTTTTGCCGCGTTATTTTTTCGGAGTTGTGAATTCTGCGTCGGCCTCTTCCTCTGAGATGTTCTTGAAGCCGTATTCTGCCATTTTGCGGAAAGCGTGGATTTTTGTGGGATAGTAGGTTGGAGTATCCTCAAATCCGGTGTATCCCTGAGTGAGGCCGTTGAAGCCGATCACGCGGCGCTTGCCTCCGTATTCTACCACTTCTACCTCTTTTTCCTCGCCGGGCTCAAAGCGGATAGCTGTGGTTGCGGGTATGTTGAGATGCATGCCAAAAGCGGCCTCGCGGTCAAACTCCATATAACGGTTGACCTCGAAGAAGTGGAAATGGCTGCCGATTTGCACTGGGCGGTCGCCTGTGTTGCGTACTTTCAGTTTCTTTGTGCGGCGATTGACATTGTATTCAAGATCGCCAGGAGCGAGAATCACTCCTCCCACGGGCACATATTCAGCTGGGGTGAAACCCGGAGTTTTGGGATAGTCGATTGGCGGCTGTCCTTGGTACACTCCACTGGGGGTGGTATATGTGTTGTCGGATGTTGCCATAAGTTTGATGTTGTTTGATTTTGGTTACGAATGTGGTGCTAAGCCCGGGGTTGGAGTGGGCTTATTTGATGGGTTGATGGATGGATACGAGGCGCGAACCATCGGTGAATACTGCCTCGACTTGCAGCAGCCCAATCATGTCGGCTACGCCGTCCATCACTTGGTCTTTCTTTAGCACGTTGGCGGCGTCGTGCATCACCTCCTCAACGGTTTTGCCCTCGCGAGCGCCTTCCAGGGCGCAAGAAGTGATGTAGGCAACCGACTCGGGGTAATTGAGCTTCAGACCCTTCTGGAGGCGTCGTTCAGCAACGAGTCCAAGCATGAGCAGCTTGAGCTTGTCTTCTTCTTTTGGCGTTAGATGCATACTGATTTGACTTTTGGTTATTATTCTAGGGTAAAAAAGTTGCAGTGTTGTATTTAACTGAAAATACAACACTGCATCGCTAAAAAATGTTTTGTCCTTTTTCTCTTTTTTTCTGTCCCGATTATACTCTTTCTTCGGCTTTCTCCCTGACAGGCATGGGAGCCGGACGGCGATTGAGGAATCGGCTGAATTGGTAGGTGCAGATCGCAGCAGCCAATAGTCCTATGCCTACCGACAATTCATAGCTGAATCGGTACCCGATCAGCGGGTCGGTGATGAGGCCCAAGCCCTCGGGAGCGAAAAAGATGTAACTCACTGTGACCACGGTCATAAACATTGCCGGAAGCATGGTGACCCAATATGGTTTGCGCTCGCGTGCCAGCCACACGGTGATGGCCCACAGGGTGAAGACTGCCAGGGTCTGGTTGCACCAGGCGAAATAACGCCACAATGCTTCGTAGGGGATCATCATCACCAAAAATGTGAGGGCGAATATGGGGATGGCTATGCTGAAACGGTTGGCAATCTTCTTTTGCTTGATTCCCAGCATATCAGATGCGATAAGGCGAGCCGAACGCAGGGCAGTGTCGCCGGTGCTGATAGGCGCGGCTACCACGCCAAGCACTGCCAGAACTCCGCCTACGGCTCCGAGCCAACCAACAGACAGGTCGTTGACCAACACTGCGGGTGAAGCCCCGGCCATAAACTCTTGCAGTCCCTGATAGCCGCGAGTGAATGTCACGGCTCCGGCTGCCCAGATCAGAGCCACGATGCCCTCGGTGACCATGGCTCCGTAGAATACGATGCGGCCATGCTTCTCGTTGCGCAAGCAGCGAGCCATCATGGGCGACTGGGTGGCGTGGAAACCGCTTATTGCTCCGCAAGCTATCGACACAAACATCATCGGGAATATGGGATTTGCCTCGGGATTGGGCTTATGGTTGTAGAATTGGCTCCAAATCTCAGGCATATCGCCAGCGTGGGCAAACAGCATCACCATGATGCCGAGTGCCATAAAGAGCAAGGCGAAGCCGAACACTGGATATAGCTTGCCAATCAGCTTGTCGATGGGGAGCATAGTGGCAGCCATGTAGTAGGCAAAGATGACCCAGATCCAGAATGTGCGGTCCATGCTCTCGGGGGTGAGCATCGACAGCAAATCAGCGGGATTGAACACAAATACGGCACCGACGAGCACCATCAGGAATAGCGACAGCACACGCACAGTCATCTTTATCTTTTTGCCCAACTCCTTGCCGATGATTTCGGGTATCGAGATGCCATTGCGCCTCAGCGAAAGCATGCCCGAGAAATAGTCATGGACGGCGCCTCCGAGGATGGTGCCAAACACAATCCACAGGAAGGCCGCTGGGCCGTACATCACGCCCATTATTGCGCCGAAGATTGGCCCGAGGCCGGCGATGTTGAGAAATTGGATAAGGAAGATTTTCCAGGTAGGCAATTCCACATAGTCTACGCCGTCGGCCATTGTCTGGACCGGGGTGGGGCGATTGGGGTCGGCCTTGAAGATGCGGGTTACGAATCCGCCGTAGAGAAAGTAACCGCCGATTAGCACGGCGAGAGCTATACAGAAAGATATCATAAGTCAAAAGTCAAGAGTTATAAGTCAAAAGTCAAAAGTCAAAAGTCAAAAGTGAAATTTGAGCAATTTTGATTCACGGGTGCGAAATTAGAAAAAAATTCTTAAAGTTGGAAAAATATTTTTACGAGATGGTGTTAAAATGGTGATTTTTTAGTAATTTTGCTCATAATCCATTATTAAGGCACAAATTCCATTCTTTATCCGTAGATACTCACTTGCAATGTTGAAAACTATACGCATTCTTTTAGCTGTCTTGAGCTTATTAGCCGTTACGTTGCTGTTTCTGGACTTTACCGGCACGGCACAGAGCCTATGGCCCTGGATGGCAAAAATACAATTTTTCCCAGCTCTTTTGTCTGTCAACATTTTGGCGATAGTCGGCTTGATTGCCGCGACTTTGCTCCTTGGCCGTGTTTACTGTTCTGTGATTTGCCCTATGGGCATATTCCAGGATGTGGTCAGTTGGATACATGGCCGCACGATGGGCAAAAAGAAGCGCCGCGTGCGTTTTCGCTACACGCCCGGCAAGTGTGTGAGGCACATTGTGCTCGGAGTATTTCTGGTGCTTGTGGCAATCGGCCTCTTTGGCGGTTTGGCCATGGCCATTGCCGGACTGGTCGAGCCCTATAGCGCCTACGGACGCATCGCTCAGCAGATATTCGCTCCGGCTTATGATGGAGCCAACAATCTGCTGGCTGACTGGTCAGCATCGAGGCCGGATAATTATATGTTCTACAAAGTAGCCTACGTTGTCTCGATACCGCTGCTCATAGTGGCGATTATAACTCTCGGAGTGGTAGGCGTGATGGCTTGGCGCGGTGGTCGCGACTATTGCAACACCATCTGTCCGGTGGGCACATTGCTTGGGTATTTGTCGCGCTATTCGTTGCTGAAACCAGTGATTGACACAAGCAAGTGCGTAAAATGCGGCCTGTGCGGTCGCGGTTGCAAGGCCAAATGCATCGACACCAAGGCCCATAAGATTGACTATTCGCGCTGCGTGGCTTGCATGGACTGCATTTCGATTTGCAACGATGGGGCTATCAGCTACACTTGGCGCAGACCTAAGGGCGAGGCTGCAGAATCTGGTCGCAGACCCACTAGCACCAAGGAGGCTCGCGAATTGGCAAGCCGTCGAGGCTTTATGTTGGCTTCGGGGTTAGTCGTGGCATCTGTTGCTTTTGAGGGCATGGCCAAGACTGACGGCGGTTTTACTCCGCTCAAGGCCAAGAAGACGCATGAGCGTCAAGTGCCGGTGGTGCCGGCTGGCGCCCAGGGCCTGAAGCATCTGCGCCAACACTGCACCGGCTGCCAACTGTGCGTACAGTCTTGCCCATCCAAAATCCTCAAGCCTACCCTGGGACTGGATGGCTTCATGCAGCCTCATCTTGATTTTACCTTGGGTTTCTGCCCCACTGATTGCGTAGTTTGCAGTTCGGTTTGCCCTGTCGGAGCCTTCCACGTGGTCGATGAGGTGCAAAAATCATCTATCAAAGTTGGCCGCGCACAGGTGAATCTTGCTGCTTGCCTGTCGGCATCTGAGGGCGTGAAGTGCGGCTCGTGCGCCTCGCACTGTCCGGCTGGAGCCATAATGATGGTTGAGGCCGAGGAGGGCAATGGCCGACTGATGCCTATTGTCAATGATGCACTGTGCATTGGCTGTGGCGCATGCGAATACCACTGTCCGGTGGGTACCTTGGCATGCCAAGAGGCTGAGAGCAGCGCCATATATGTCGAGGGCCTCGAGAGGCACAGGATGATATAGTGATGAGTTGTTAGTGATGAGTTATGAGTTTTTGAATATGCAGGAGCAAATATATAAAAAAGAAGGTGTAAGCCGGCGCGGATTTCTGAAAATGATGGGCGTCGGGGCTGCCACTATGGCTCTGGCCTCGTGCGGAGTAAAGAAAGAACAAGAGACAACCGTCAAGAGAGGCGAGGGCACGATGACCTATCGCACCAATCCCAACACTGGCGATGTGGTGTCGCTGTTGGGTTACGGTATGATGCGTCTCCCCACTATCCAAGTGGGCGATGCCGAGAATCCGCGTCAGGAGATTGACCAGGAAAGGGTAAACGAACTTGTCGACTACGCCATCGAGTACGGCATCAATTATTTCGACACCTCGCCAGCCTATTGCCAAGGTCGCTTTGAGACAGCTACTGGCATTGCTTTGAGTCGTCATCCCCGTGACAAGTATTACATTGCCACCAAGATGTCGAATTTCTCGCCCGACACCTGGCCCAAAGAGAGGTCAATCGAGATGTTTGAAAATTCGCTGCGTTGTCTCCAGACCGATTACATCGATTATCTGCTTTTGCACTCAGTGGGCGGTGGTGGCATGGAGAATTTCAACACTCGATATATTGACAACGGCATCCTCCACTATCTGCAGGAGCAGAAGGAGCAAGGACGTATCCGCAATTTGGGATTCTCATACCATGGCGACATAGAGGTGTTTGACACCTTGCTGCGGTGGATGGACGAAGGGCGCCTGCAATGGGATTTCGTGCAAATTCAACTCAATTATGTCGACTGGAAGCATGCCAAGAAGGCCAACCCTCGCAATACCGATGCCGAATATCTGTATGGCGAATTGGTGCGCCGCGACATCCCTGCTGTAATCATGGAGCCGCTGCTCGGCGGTAGATTGGCCAATGTGTCATCGCCCATAGCAGCAAAGATGAAGCAGCGCCGCCCCGACGATAGCGTGGCTTCGTGGGCTTTCCGCTATGCCGGCACTCCGGCAGATGTGTTATGCGTCCTCTCGGGCATGACATATATGGAGCATTTGCAAGAAAATCTGGCTACTTACAGTCCGCTTGAACCCATCAGCGCCGACGAGGATGAGTTCTTGCAGCGCATTGCCCTTGAGTATCTCGACAACAAGATCATCATTTGCAATACTTGCGACTACTGCATGCCGTGCCCTTACGGATTGGATATCCCGGGGATTTTTACACATTATAATAAATGTATCAACAACGACAATGTGCCGCGTGATACACGCGACCCGCGCTATGCCGCGGCTCGGCGCGCTTTTCTGGTGGGCTATGACCGAGCAATCGACAAGAGCCGTCAGGCCGACCGCTGCATATCGTGTGGGGAATGTGTGACCCATTGTCCTCAAAGCATAGATATCCCCAAAGAGCTGCGCCTCATCGCCGATTATACCCAAGCGCTGAGGAGAGGCAAGGCATAGCGCTCGGCCACACAGATGCCTCGGCCACACAGTGGCCGACACAGTAGCCGCCATCCGGAAGACAACCACTGTACTCAGCCTAGTGCTGGGCCACAGCGTGGCCACCTACCGGATGGCGGCTACTGTGTCGGGCCACTGCGTGGCCCTATACTATTACCTTGGTCTTGAGATAATTTTCACGAAATGTCTTGGGGTTGCAGCCCTTTTTGCGCTTAAAGGCGCGATTGAAATTGCTGATGTTGTTAAAACCGGAATCGTAGCAGATCTCTGAGATGGTCATCGTTGTATCAACCAGAGAGCGAGCTGCGTGTCCCAGGCGTATGTCGATGATGTATTCCGATAGGGTGCGCCCTGTGCGTTGGCGGAAGAAGCGGCTGAAAGCCGTGGGCGTCATGCCAGCCACCTCGGCGAGTTCTTCGAGGGTGATGTTCTCACGGTATCTCTTGTTGATTACGTCTTCGACTTTGCCTACGCGCCTTGACTCCTGTGATATCTTAGCGTTGGCGAATGATGAGGATGATAGGGCGTGCCAGTCCTGAGTGAGGGAAAGCTGGTAGAAAATCTCCAAAAGCCGCAGTAGGCGTATGAAGTCGCTGGTCGAGTGGGTCAGGTCGTCAAGCATCGAATAGACCTTCATGATGGCAAGCATCTCAAATGCAATGCCTTTCTTGGCATTCTCGAATAGGCGCGAGATAGTGCGCATCTGGTTTTTCTGCAGAAACTCTTGGCCGAGCAGCTGAGGCGAGAATTGTATGGTGATTTCGCGCTTGTCGCCCTTGCCGCAGTTGGCATGTTCCCAGCAGTGCTCCAGGCCCGGGCCAACGAGAGCGAGGTCGAAGTCGTTGAGTTCTTCGATTGAATCGCCGACCAGGCGTCGCGCTCCCCGGCAGTTGCTCACAAAGTTAAGCTCGTATTCCTCATGGCGATGAATAGGGTAGTCGAATTCTGTCTTGTGGCGGTCCACAAGATAAAGGCAATCCTTCTCGGAGAGAGGGGTAATTTCAGTGATGACTTTGCTCATAGGCGGGTAGAAATGTATGGTATTGATTGGACGTTCTGAATTGGGTTTTAGAGAATTATGTTGCAAATGTAGTAAAAATTTCATCAATCTACAATACCCTTGATACTGAAATGTCGCCAAAATACACGGAATTGATAAATAAATAACAAAACGCGCCCGATTTGATAACATTTTGATAGTGGCATCATAAAATGGACAGCCCCTACTTGTTACTCTGATACGCTACTCGCGAGCCGTGCTACGCACTCTTCTTGAGGTGATATGGACATTGTTGTTACCCCACATTCCGTGCTACGCACTCCATGGGGGTTAACAGACAAGGGTCGTGTTACGCACTGAAAAATGCTATAATAACTGGGTCGCCTCGGAGAGGCGGTATTTGGTTAACCCCAGTCAATTGAGCGAAGCGAAATTGGCTGGGGTGTGAGATGGGTTCTATCAACCTTTGCTATTCGCCTCGGAGAGGCGGTATTTCCGTCACCGCGAAGTATCGCCTCTCCGAGGCGAATAGTCTTTCTGCTTGCATCTCTTTGCCACCCCACCCAGCGTCGCTACGCTCTGCTGAGTGGGGTTAACCAAATACCGCCTCTCCGAGGCGACCAGGGATTAATTTAATTTCAAGATGCCTCCTTGGCTATGATACTTTTTTATCAGATTAGGGGTGAATGTGGGATATTGTTTGGAAAATTGAAGAGAATGAGCTAACTTTGTAGCCAGAAAACAAAAAATAATACCAATCATTATCCCATGAAGCAATCAATCCTCATACTCTCCATGATGATAGCACTTGCCGCGCAAGCCGAATATGTGCATATCACCACCCCCAATACCTCGATGGTGATCGATGCCAACGTCGGACAACCCGCAAAATTCGTTTACTACGGCGACAAGCTCACTGGCAACGACCTCTCGACCATGAGCAACGCTGGCGCTCCCTGGCGCGATGCCTATCCCACATTCGGTCTCACCTCGGGCCAAGAGACAGCCATGAGCGTGACTCACGCTGATGGCAACATCACACTGATGCCGGCAGTGACCGGTGTCGAGACTGCCACCGAGGCCGATGGCGCGACAGTTACCACCATCAAGATGACCGACACTTACTATCCTTTTGATGTCAACCTCAAATACCGCACCTATCCCGACGAGGATGTGATTGAAGCATGGTCAGAAGTCACCAACCGCGAAAAAGGCATAGTTACCCTCACTGAGTTCGCCTCGGCCTACATGCCGCTGCGCTATGGCCCGGTGTGGATGTCGCAATTCTACGGCACTTGGGCCAACGAGGCGCGTCTCGAGGAGGCTCCGCTGCCCCACGGCATGAAAGTGATAAAGAATAAGGATGGAGCACGCAATGCCCACACCTCGCGCGGCGAGGTGATGTTCTCGCTCGACGGCGCACCGCAAGAGAACACTGGACGCACCATTGGCGCTGCCCTCTGCTACACAGGCAACTATGAGTTGCGCGTCGATACCGATGACAGCAATTATCATCATTTCTTTGCCGGCATCAGCCCTGACAATTCTGCTTATCATTTGGCCAAAGGCGAGACATTTGTTACACCCCCGGTAGCTTTCTCCTATTCTAATGAGGGCAAGGGCGGAATTAGCCGCAACTTCCATCGTTGGGGGCGCAACCACCGGTTGGCACATGGCACCGAGCTGCGCGACATCCTGCTCAACTCGTGGGAGGGCGTATACCTTGATATAAAAGAGCCAGAGATGGCACAGATGATGGCCGACATAGCCTCGATGGGGGGGTGAGCTCTTCGTGATGGACGATGGCTGGTTCGGCAACAAATATCCCAGAATCCAGGACAATAGTTCGCTTGGCGATTGGGTGGTCGATACCAACAAACTGCCCAACGGCATCCAAGGCCTGTGCGACGAGGCCAAGAAGAATGGCATCAAGTTTGGCATCTGGATTGAGCCGGAGATGACCAACACCACCAGCGAACTGTATGAGCAGCACCCCGAATATGTATTGCGCGCGTCCAATCGCGACCTCAACCTCAATGGCGCTCGCGGCGGCACACAGCTGGTGCTCGATATGGCCAATCCCAAGGTGCAAGATCTGGTATTCCAAGTGGTCGACACCCTGCTCGCCAAATATCCCGAGATCGCCTATATCAAATGGGATAGCAACTCGGCTATCATCAACCATGGATCGCAATACTTGACTGCCGACAACCAGAGCCATCACTTCATCGACTATCATAAGGGATTTGCCAAGACCCTCGACCGCATACGCGCCAAATACACCGATGTAGTGATCCAAGACTGCGCCAGCGGCGGTGGCCGTGCCAATTGGGGCTATCTGCCTTGGTTCGACGAGTTTTGGGTGAGCGACAACACCGATGCTCTGCAACGCGTGTACATGCAATGGGGCACCAGCCATTTCTTCCCGGCAGTAGCCATGGCCAGCCACATCAGCAACGCTCCCAATCATCAGACATTCCGTACCGTCCCACTGAAATACCGCACCGATGTGGCAATGAGCGGACGCCTCGGCATGGAAATCCAACCCAAAATCATGAGCGATGAGGAGAAAGACCAGACTCGTAAGGCAATCGCCCAATATAAAGAGGTGAGACCCGTTGTGCAACAAGGCGACCTGTATCGTCTGCTCAGTCCTTATGACAAGAAAGGGGCCGCATCACTAATGTATGTCAGCCCCGACAAAGACGAGGCCGTGTATTTCTGGTGGAAGACCGAGACATTTGTCAACCAGCAATTGCCGCGAGTGCCGATGGCCGGACTTGACCCCGACAAGGTGTATGTTGTGACCGAACTCAACCGCATCGACAACGAGCCTCTGAGCTACGAGGGCAAGGAATTCACTGGCCGCTTCCTGATGGCTAACGGTTTGGAGATGCCGCTTGACCACAATGTCGACTACCACAAGCGCAACGACTGGGCAAGCAGGGTGCTACGCCTACAAGCTAAGTGAAGAATGAAAAATGAAAAGTGAAAAATGAAAAAATATCCTTGAAATAGGTATACTTTTCCAAAAACTAAAAACCAAAGACCATAAACAAGATTTAAAATAGGTTCAAAAGCTAAGTTGGGAGGCCTTTCTGCGAAGAGAGGCCTCTTAAAATTTGTATAGTTAAGAGAAATTTGCTAACTTTGCGCCAATATTCCAATAGCACAAATACAATTAAGCAAAAATATGGATTGGATACAGGAATTGTTGTTCCCGGGCAACACCTCGATTGGCTCCACATTGGTATTGTATTCCTTTGTGATAGCCTCCGGTATCTTCTTGGGCAAGCTCAAGATAGCCGGAGTGTCGCTCGGTGTAACCTTTGTGCTGTTTATGGGCATTTTGCTCGGACACTTTGGTTACGAGGTCAACGCCGAGATTCTGAAATTCGTGCGTGAGTTTGGCCTCATTCTGTTCATCTTCTCAATCGGTCTCCAAGTCGGTCCCGGCTTCTTTTCTTCGTTCAAGAAAGGCGGCATGACCCTCAATGGCTTGGCCGTGATGATGATTTTACTCAACGTGGGCATCGTGTTGCTCATCTACTATTTCGGCAATGTCAAGGACATTAGCGCCCTGGTAGGTGTGATGAGCGGTGCCGTTACCAACACCCCAGGACTGGCTGCTGCCCAGCAGACAGTCTCGACAATGGCCGGGCAAGGCACCGAGCAAGCCAACTTGATGGCGTCGGGCTATGCGGCCGCTTATCCACTCGGCGTGGTTGGCATCATCGTCTCGATGTTTATCATCCGTGGCATCTTCGGCGTGAAGGTTGACAAGGAGGTGAAGGCGATTGAGGAAGAGCAAGAGAACTCCCAGCTCAAGCCTTATCTGGTATCTGTCGAGGTTACCAACAAATTGGTTGATGGTCGCAATCTGGTGCAACTGCACAATGTGATTCCGGTCAACTTCGTGGTTTCGCGAATGATGGTGCCAGATGGGTCGATTGTGATTCCTAAGTCAACCACCGAGGTGCATGTGGGCGACAAGCTGCTGATTGTGGCCTCGACGCAGGATGCCGACAAATTCCTCACGGTTCTCGGTCCCGAGGTAGATGTCGAGTGGGAATCGGCTCCTACGCCAGTGTTCTCGCGCCGCATACTCGTCACCAAGAGCGAATATAATGGCGTGGCTATTGGCGAGCTGCGACTTCACAAAGGCTACCGAGTGAACCTCACTCGTGTCAACCGTGCTGGCGTTGACCTGTTGGCATCGCCCAACTTGCGCCTGCAGATGGGCGACCGTCTGACTGTGGTGGGCGATTTGGAGGATATCGAACGCTTGGCCCATAAGCTGGGCGATTCGATGAAGCGCCTCAATCAGCCCAACCTTATTACTATATTTGTGGGTATTATCCTGGGTATCATCCTGGGTTCGATCAATATCGGTTATGGCATGAAGCTGGGTCTCGCTGGCGGTCCGCTCGTTGTGGCAATCCTGTTGAGTCGCTTCGGCTATCGCTTCAAGCTGGTTACTTATACTTCTACCTCGGCATCGATGATGCTGCGCGAGTTGGGCATCTGCCTCTTCCTCGCATCGGTGGGCATAGCGGCTGGCAAGGGATTTGCCGCCTCGGTATTCAACACCACAGGTATGTGGTGGGTGATATGGGGCTTTGTGATCACGGTGGTGCCATTGGTGATTGTTGGTTGCATCGCTCGCGCCAAGCTTAAGATTAACTACCTTACGATAATGGGTCTGTTTGGCGGTAGCTACACCGACCCACCAGCCTTGGCTTATGCCAACGGTTCGACTGGCAATGATGCGCCGGCCGTATCCTATTCGACGGTCTACCCGCTCACTATGTTCCTCCGCGTAGTCGCGGCCCAGACCTTGGTCCTCCTCTTAGCATAGAACGCAAGCACATATAACGCAAGCCATATAACGTAAGCACGTAAGCTGTACGTAAGCACATATAGAAGGGATTCGGATTCTTATTTATGGAAACCGAATCCCTTTCTTTTATTCCTTTCTTTTGATTAAAAATTTCTCTTAGGTGTGCTTACGTAAAGCTTACGTGCTTACGTTTTTGGGGGATAAATGGGTAAATAGGGTGGATTTTTCGGATTTTATGTTAAAAAGTATGGTGAAATGAAAAATAATCACTAATTTTGGGGTCGATAATCTAACCATCGAACAACTTACAGGATTAGTACCCATCGCATAGTTGCTTATGCCGCACCTAAAGTCTGACATACTGTTCATCTGGATGCTGACAGTGATATTGCTATTTGCACCCCAGGCGATGCGCGCCCACCAGATGCTGGGAGAGAGCTATGATGTTTCGACCATCACCATGGCCGACGGACTGCCTCACAGTTTTGTCGACTACATGGCTCGCGACAGCCGAGGTTTCCTATGGTTAGCTCTCGGGGGTGGGGGACTGGTTAGGTATGACGGTTATCGTTTCGTCCGCTTTGACCCGGCTCAGGAGCATCACACTGTGGCTGGCCACTTCGTGGTCTGCATCCAGGAGGATAGCTATGGGCGCCTTTGGGCGGCTACCGACCAGGGCCTGAGCGCCATCGATATCGTTACGCTCGAGACTCTCGATCTTGACTCCTTTGAGGCCGATTGGAGCGGATTGAAATCAGAAGAGGTGAAGCATGTTGCTGTGGACGCCTTGGGAAGACTTTGGGCATGCACTCTAAATGGGATATGGTGTATAGAATTTGATGCCGATGGCAGTGTGGCTCGCATTGATAGCCTCCCTATCAATGAGCAGCATATCACGGTAGTGGTGGCCAACGACGTATTCTCTGATGGCACTATTGTGACAGCATTTGACAACCAACTGTGGCGCTTGCGTCTCTCTGATAGAGCCATTACCAGGGAGGATATGCATTTCACCTTCGACCAACTCATTACGGTCAACGATCTGGCCCTTAATGATGGAAGCCTATGGGTAGCCACTGATGATGGCCTTTACTCTCGCAACCTCTCTTCTGGCCTAACGCGCCACTATCGCTATGATGAAAAGGACCCAAATTCCATTTCCCAAAATTTTGTCACAGCCCTGGCCGTTGATGCCAATGGGCGACTTTGGTGCTCTACCTTGCGCGGCGTGAATATCTACGATGTTGAGAAAGACCAGTTTGTGCGTCTCGACCTAAATCAATGCAATATACCAGGTCTCCTCAACAGTAACTTTGTCAACTGCCTGCTCGCGGATGGCCAATCAATGTGGATTGGCAGCGATGGCGCCGGCGCGATGGTGTTCAGTCCAAGCAGACTCAAATCCACCTTTAAGTCATTTGGGAATCTGCCAGTCAATGCCGTGCTTGAAGACGCTCAGCGCACCCTCTGGGTGGGCCTTATCGAGGGAGGCGTGGCTTACAAACGCAAGTATGATGCTGACTACAGTCGCATCACGGTGAATAATAGCCCGTTGCCTCACAACTCTGTAAGTGCCTTGGCTCGCGATTCGGAGGGAGGGCTTTGGGTAGGCACCTGGGGCGGAGGCCTTTGTGTGCTTGAGGCAGATAACCCGAAGAAATTGAGAATATCAATTCCCTTGATTGACGACCATGGCACCCAGCAAGATTATATCGGTGCTCTATGCTACGATTCCTATAATCATGGAGTGTGGATAGGCACGAGCAAGGGCCTGTTCTATTACGACCTTTTAGCACAACGATTGATTCAGCCTTTCGCTCATGCCTATGACATTGTCAAGGGTTCTATTGGTTGTGCCATCGATGGCAAAAGACACTTGTGGCTTGGCAGTTACGAAGGCCTTTATGACATTGACCTCACTTCTCGCGATGGCGATACGTGGAGCTACCGTGTGCTCGAAAACAAGCTTGATCATCCTCAGAGCAATCTCCGAGAGAGAGTGGCCTCAGTATATGTTGATGGCGATGGCACGTTATGGGTGGGTTCTACCGTACATGGGGTCTATCGTCGCCATGTGGATGGAGAGAAGGAATGGTTTGAGAATTTCACCATCGATCAAGGGTTGCCTCATAATTCGGTGATGGGCATCCTGCGTGACCCGGCAGGAAGAGTGTGGGTGTCTACTTATAATGGGTTGGCTATGTGCGAACCTGGGCAAAACACTTGGGAACGCATCTCGGGTGGCGATAATTATTCTCAATTCTACTGGAATGCCTACGCAGCCACAGCAGATGGCCATCTGCTGTTTGGGTCGGCCAATGGTCTGCTCGACATCGATGCTCGCCGCTTTGGCGAAGTTGCCCCTTCCTATCAAGTAAGATTCTCTCGGGTATTGATTGACGGTGATGAGGTGCCTTTCTCGGTAGCGTCAAAGGGTGCCGGCGTCGGAGAGAGAGCCTCTGTGGGCTTCTCCGAGAGCAATCGATCGCTTTCTGTTGAGTTCTCGGGTTTGGAATACGGTTGCACTTCAGCTTGTGTCTACTACTACAAGCTCAAAGGCTTTGATGATGAATGGATGCGGGTGCCGCGCGACCGCAACTTCGTGACATATACTAACTTGCCTCCCGGCTCTTACGACCTTATGGTCTGTTATGGCCCTGACTACGATGTTTCTAATCGAGATGCCTCGGTGCTAAGTTTGAAAGTTGCGCCTCTTTTCTACCACACCTGGTGGTGGAGACTGCTATGCGTACTTGCTCTATTCGCTGTGGCTTATATGGCTTATTGCTACAAGATAGCGAGCATGAAGCGCCAGAAGGCAGAATTGGAAGCCGCTGTGGATGAGCGTACAAGCCAACTCAAAAAGCAGAAGATTGCCCTCGAGGAGAGAAATATGCAGGTGCAGGAATTGACGGTGGATCGTTTGTCATTCTTCACCAACATTACCCATGAGTTCCGTACTCCGATTACCCTTATCCTGGGGCCTCTGAACCGTGCGCGCCAACTCAATTCTGATCCAGGCGTGGCTAAGCAATTGCAATACATTGGCCGAAACGCCAACTACCTGTTATCGTTGGTCAATCAATTGATGGATTTCCGCAAGATAGAGAGTGGGAAGATGGAGATTGCACGCCGACCGGGCAACTTCCCGCATTTCTTGCATGACACTGTCGAGAGCTTTATGCCCTTGGCTGCCGACCGACAAATCAATCTTGAGACAGTGGTATGCGTGCCAGAGGAGAATATCAGTTTTGACAAGGAGGCAATGCGTCGCTTGCTGCATAATTTCGTAAGCAACGCCTTGAAATACACCCCCGACCATGGGACTATCACTATCCGTGCGGCCCTATTGCCAGAATCGTGCAATATCGCTGCTGGTGTGCGTAAGCTATATGTATCCGTAGCCGATACAGGCGATGGCATTGATCCTGCCGATATCGATAGGGTGTTTGACCGCTTCTATCAAGGCAAGGGGGCCATCAAATACCCCAATGTGGCCAGTTCGTCGGGCATAGGCCTGTATCTGTGCAAGAGCATAGTCGAGGCTTATGGCGGAGAACTAAAGGTAAAGAACAACCATGGCCCTGGCTGCACATTCCGTGTACTGTTGCCACTACTCACCGAGGAAGCCGCCGAGCACACTCAACCCGAGGCGCTCCCGATGATTACGGAGCCAGACACCAGTGCTCCTGATATGGGTGTTACTGTGCTCGTAGTAGAGGATAATGCCGATATGCGCCAATATATCGCCGACATTCTCTCAGACAGATATCAAGTGGTGAAAGCATCATCAGCCCAGCATGCTTTGGATATACTCTTGCACCAGAACATCGACTTTATTATCAGCGACTTGATGATGCCTGGCATGGATGGCATCGAATTTGCCAAGAGAAATCTAACCTCGCATATCCCCATCATAATGCTGACAGCCAAGTCGTCGGATATGACGCGCAAGGAGAGCTTTGAAGTGGGCGTTGATGATTTTATCTCCAAGCCATTCAATCCGCAAGTACTATTGGCGCGCATCGACAATATCTTGCAAAACAAGAAACGCTATCAGCGCCAATTCACCCTTGATTACCAGGTTGAGAAAGTGGAGATTGGCGAGGAATCGCGAGATCAGAAGTTCCTGGCTCAGGTGATGGATGTAGTCAATAACAACTACAAGAACTCATACTTCGAGGTTGGCGACTTTGCCGAGGCCCTCGGCGTGAGTCGCAGTTTCCTAAACAAGAAGCTGCAGAGCCTGGTGGGCATGTCGGCAAGCCAGCTGGTCAAGAGTTATCGCTTGAAGCTGTCGCGAGAACTCATCTTGCGCAACCGCACGACTCGCTCCTACACCATCCAGGAGATAGCGTATGATGTAGGCTTCAACGACTCAAAATACTTCACTAAATGCTTTGTCAAGGAATTCAACATCACACCGAGTGCATTGCTTAGTATTCCAGAAGAAGAAACGGTCGCTGCAGAGGGGGCCACTCTGAGTTAACAAGAGAGTAAACAATAGAGTTAAAAAAAGCCCCCAAACCACTAAACAACTGTTAAAATCCATTTATCCAACCCAAAAAAACTATAATTACACCCCGAAAATTTCATCATACCTTAATTTTGCAATAGTATTATGCCGATATTTCATTGGGATAATCACATTTCTTAACACTACATACCTAAAGCTACCTAAAATATCCATACTTAAACTAATAAACCATCTAATGAAAACAAGACTAAGCAACTCAAGCCTGAGTCTGGCTATTGGGGTCCTTGTGGCCGTCGGTGCGATTTCTTGCAACGACGAGTGGGGACAACAAGATCCACCATCAGGCAACCAGGTGTATCCGACGCTGCAAACTGTGGCGACGTATGCCTTTGATGAAAATGAGGAGGGCGATGTCACTTATCCCAGCGGTTTTGAATCCTTTGGATTGAATACCGATGTTAACGTTATGGTTGACGTTGACGAGGAGTTGAGTAGCAATGTCCTCTACATGGAAAATGGTTATGCTTCGTTTGACAATGGACTAAACAGTGTCACTTGTCAAGCTGCTGCTTCGTTCACTTTCTGGATGAAGCAGCCTCTGACTGTAGATGATGAGGGTAACTCTTCTTCGCAGGACTTAACCACCGGTCTCATCACATTTGTTACCCCCTATGCTGATGGCACAGTATTCAGCCGTGCTGAAGATGATGAAGTAACAGACGATGCAGGCTCCACAACAGAAACTGTTGTCGAGGCCGAAACCGAATACGGCTATTTGTCATTCACCGCTAATGGCATGATTCACTATGACACAACAGTTAGTGAATTCGTAGATAATGACCCTGCTGATTACGGTAGTGGTTATATAACTCCCGACGAGTGGCACTTTGTGGCTGTAATAATCCGCGAAGACGGATATGGCATTTACGTAGATGGCTTGCGCAAGGTAGACAAAGTTGTTACTAACTTTGACTGCATGAAGATGGTAAGCTTTATCAACAAAGCCAAGAAGGTTTCCCTCAATTATACTCCGGGTATTGAGGAGAACAGTCCTTTGATTGTCGATGACATCACTCTTTATCGCAATGAAATCACATCTAAGGAAATCGCTATTCCTAAGAAGGGCAATAAAGGCAATACTGGAGGCGCTTCCTTCGTATCTCTGCCCGACCCAATTTATTATCTTGATTTTGAGCATGGCTTGGGATCCGCTACTATCCAAGGCTCAGGCAAGATTATGGACTTCGGCGGCAACTTCGGCAAGGCCTTCCAGAATGTTGGCGGCGCAGTGCGCAGCAACTTCCTGGTTCTGCCCTCCGATGCTCTGATGCGCACAGGCGAGACCGAAGAGATGACAGTGACCTTCTGGGTCAACGCCACCAACGCCGGCGAATCCTCGGGCTACATGTGGTCGCCGATATTCTCGGCCTACAGCGAGTACTGCCCCGACGGCAACCACGCTCCTCTGCTTTGCTGCCAGTACCGCGGCAACGTGGCCAACAACATGAACGGAGCCGACAACGTGGGCGGCAACTGGTGCGACTACACCGATGCGCAGTGCGAGCAGGGAGCAGTCACCATCCGCCACAACGACACCGACTGGCTGGCCGACCACGAATGGCACATGTACACCGCAGTCTTCACCAAGACAACAGCGGCCGTGTATTTCGATGACGAGCTAATCAATTCGTGGGTGATCGACGGCATGAGCGACGGCGCACGATGCGAAATCTTTGGCAGTTCAGATCTGACTTATATCTGCGTAGGCGGCAACCAGAGCTGGTGGGCCGATCCAGACCTTGGCGCTGCATTCGATGATATTGCTATATATAATAAGGCGCTCACTCAAGAGCAAGTATCCACTCTTTACGGCAGTAAGACCATACCCGATCCAATTTACTCAATCAACTTTGAGTATGGTATCGAGGATGCTTCCATCCAAGGCTCAGGCAAGATTATGGACTTCGGCGGCAACTTCGGCAAGGCCTTCCAGAATGTTGGCGGCGCAGTGCGCAGCAACTTCCTGGTTCTGCCCTCCGATGCTCTGATGCGCACAGGCGAGACCGAAGAGATGACAGTGACCTTCTGGGTCAACGCCACCAACGCCGGCGAATCCTCGGGCTACATGTGGTCGCCGATATTCTCGGCCTACAGCGAGTACTGCCCCGACGGCAACCACGCTCCTCTGCTTTGCTGCCAGTACCGCGGCAACGTGGCCAACAACATGAACGGAGCCGACAACGTGGGCGGCAACTGGTGCGACTACACCGATGCGCAGTGCGAGCAGGGAGCAGTCACCATCCGCCACAACGACACCGACTGGCTGGCCGACCACGAATGGCACATGTACACCGCAGTCTTCACCAAGACAACAGCGGCCGTGTATTTCGATGACGAGCTAATCAATTCGTGGGTGATCGACGGCATGAGCGACGGCGCACGATGCGAAATCTTTGGCAGCTCAGATCTGACTTATATCTGCGTAGGCGGCAACCAGAGCTGGTGGGCCGACCCAGACCTTGGCGCTGCATTCGATGATGTGAAAATCTATAATTATGCCTTCACTGCAGAAGATGTTGCCAACCTCTTCCAGTTGAAATAACACATAGCAATTACATGAAAATGAATAATCCAAGCAACCAAGCTTGCAGCCGCTTGAGCCATAGGCTCGCGGGGCTGCTCACGGCTCTGATGCTGATATCCGGCTTAGCCTCCGCTTCAGCGCAGACTCAGGTGCAAGGCACAGTGGTGGATGAGACAGGCGAACCCCTGATTGGCGCCAGCGTCATCGTCAAGGGTGAGACCCGTGGCGTCACTACTGATATCGATGGCAACTTTGCCATCAAGGTTGACGATGTCAATACGGCTGTGCTCACATTCTCTTACATAGGATATGATCCCCAAGAAATAGCCCTCAAGGGTCGCACCCAGATTGACGTGGTGATGCGCGACAATGCTACCGCTCTCGAAGAAGTGGTGGTCGTGGGCTATGGCCAACAAAAGAAAGAATCAGTGATTGGCGCTATCTCGCAGGTGGGCGCAAGCGACCTGCTCGAGACCCCGGCTGCCAATATCTCGCAGGCCCTGGCTGGTAAGGTGACAGGCGTTGTCACCTCACAGGCCTCAGGTATGCCTGGCGCCGACGACGCAAGCATCTACATCCGTGGCCGCGCCACATTCGCTGGCGACTCTCAGCCTCTGGTGCTTGTCGATGGCGTAGAGCGCTCATTCTCTCAGATTGCTCCCGATGATATCGAGACCATCTCAGTGCTTAAGGATGCTTCGGCTACCGCAGTCTACGGTGTGCGCGGCGCTAACGGCGTAATGCTTATCACCACCAAGCGCGGTAAAGAGCAAAAGCCGGTTGTCAACCTTACTGCCAACTGGCAATGGCAAAGCCCTACACGCAAGGACACTTATCTCGACAGCTACAATTCAGTAGTGCTCCTCGAGGAAGCTCTCGCCAACGACGGCCTCGCCTCACAGTACAGCGCTGCTGACATTGAAATGTTCCGCAAGTCATCAGCTGGCCAGCTCTCAGGCGTGGATGCTCTGCTCTATCCCAATGTCGACTGGTACGACGAACTGCTCCGCTCTTCAGCTCCCGCACAGCGCTACAACGCCAGCATCCGAGGCGGCACAAAGCGCATGCGCTACTACGCTTCACTTGAATACTATGACCAGAGCTCTCTGTTCAAGAATCTGTCGCAAGACGAGTATGGCAACTCCAGCTCGATTGGCTACAAGCGTTACGGCTTCCGCGCCAATGCCGACTTCTTCTTGACCAAGGACTTGACCGTCAGCGTAAACTTCGGTACCCGCTTTGAGCAGCGCACCGGTCCCAACTCATCAGAAAGCTCAAGCTACAGCAACCTGTTCTATCAGATGAACCACATCCCCGGCTGGCTGATGCCTACTGCTTACACCGTTGAGAATGGCGAAACCACCAAGACCCTGTATGCCGGTACTTCGCAGTACCAGAGCAACCCCTATGCTACACTGGCTATCGGCGGCTACTACAAGGGCATCAATACCATCAACGAAACCAACCTTATCGCTGAGCATAAGCTCGACTTCATCACCAAGGGCTTGTCGATTAGGGGAATGGCATCGTTTGACTACGAAAACTACCATAAGAACCTGTACACTCGCGACTTTGCGACCTTTGAGCTGCTCGACCGCAACAACTATATGAGCCAGGATGCTTACAACCAGTACAACTCAAACGGCATCATGGGTTCGAGCTACGAGTACTACACCATCTACAAGCTCTACATGGAGGCTCAGCTCAACTATGCTCGCCAATTTGGAGTGCATGATGTGACGGCTATGGTGCTGTACATGCAGAACGACTATCGTGAGAATTCAGAGCTTGCCAAGCGCTACCAAGGTATCGTTGGCCGTGTCACCTACGGTTACGATGGCAAATACTTGGCTGAGTTCAATGCCGGTTACAATGGTTCGGAGAACTTTATGAAGGGTCACCGCTTCGGTTTCTTCCCCGCCTTCTCTCTTGGTTGGCGCATCACCGAGGAGCCCTTTATGGAGCCTATCCGCCCCGTGCTCAACAACCTGAAGGTTCGTGCCAGCTACGGCGAGGTTGGTAATGACAACTATTCGATCAATGGCACCACCCAACGATTCCTGTATGAACAGAAGTGGAGCCAGATATCCAACGACTACTATTTCGGTACCTCTGGCCAGACCGGTATCTATGAGCAGCAATATCCCAACTACGGTGTGACCTGGGAGCGCGCTCACAAGTACAATGCCGGTGTTGAGTTTGGTCTCTTCAACAGCCACCTCACTGGTAACCTCGACATCTTCTACGAGAAGCGCGACAACATCCTCTGCGAATACGGCACACGTCCTCTCTGGTTTGGCGTGACCTCAGCAGTAGGCAACCTTGGCGAAACCAAGAACAAAGGTTGGGAAATCGAGCTCCATTACAATGGCTCAATCGGCCGCGACTTTGAGTACAACATCAGCGCCAACTACTCGCATGCAAAGAACGAAATCGTTTGCAAGGACGAGCCAGAGGGCATGACCGCTTACCGCAAACTCGAGGGCCATCCCATCGATCAATACTTTGGCCTCCTTTGCGACGGCTTCGTGACCGCAGCCGACTTGGCCGACCCGAGCTTCCCGAAATCAACCTTCGGCGATGTGCAAGTGGGCGATCTGAAATATCGCGATATGAACGGTGATGGCTTCATCGACGAGCGTGATGAGACATTCATCGGCTACAGCCCGATTCCGGAGAACACTTTCTCGCTTTCAGTAGGATTCAGCTACAAGGGATTCGGTATCTCAGCTATGCTGCAGGGCGTAGACAAGGTGAGCCGCTACTATGACGCCGAGGCAATGTACGCATTCGTAAGCGGCGGCAAGGTTAAGGAGCACCACATGGATCGTTGGCAGCCCAACCAGACCGAGGAGTGGAACTTGGCTAACGCAAAATATCCTTTGCTCCACTATGATAGCTACGGTGACCACAACCAGCGCACCAACTCATTCTTCCTTAAGAACGGCGCATTCTGCCGTCTCAAGAATGTGGAGGTTTACTACATGCTCCCCACCAAGTGGATACAGCACGCCTATATGACACAGTGCAAAATCTATGTCAACGCCAACAACCTCGTCACTTGGGACCACCTCGATGGCCTCTGCGACCCTGAGAGCAACGGCTCTAACAAATATCCTATTTGCAAGACTGTCAACGTGGGCGTTAACATCCAATTCTAAAAATCATGAAAAAGACTATCAAACATATAGCTTTGGCGGTGATGGGAGCGGCTGCTCTGGGGCTCAGCTCTTGCAGCGACTTCCTCGACAAGCAGCCTTCGGCCGACCTTACCGAGGCTAAGACCCTTGCCGACTGGAACATGTTCTGGTACTTCCACACCGACACTTACAATTTCTTGCGCCATGGTGCCGCCTGCATGAACAGCTCATGGCAGGATGCCGCCACCGACCTCTCAGAGACTTCGTTCTCGACAGGCGGAGCGCGCATATCGTTCAACATCGGCAACTACTACTCAGATGGCGGCGCACGCGAGCTCGAAGACACCTGGGAAAGCCGCTACCGCGCAATCCGCAAGTGCAACTGGGTGATCCAAAAGATGGATTCAGTGCCTTACGACATCACCAAGACCGATGCCGAGAATGAGACTCTCCGCGCCCAGACTCGCGCCGAGGCCCGCACATTCCGCGCCTTCTACTATTGGGAAATGTTCCTGCGCTTCGGTCCTCTGCCCATCATCGAAGATGTGCTCGACCCCGAGGAGGATATCATTACCCCTTATGTCAATCGTCCGACTATCAAAGAATATGTCGTTGATTTCATAATCAAGGAGCTCGAAGAGGCAATGCCCGACCTGCTCGACTATGAGAGCGCTTGGGATAGCAACCGTATCGGCCGCCTCTCTCAGCCTATGGCTTTGGCGCTGCTGTCGCGCATCAAGCTGTATATGGCTTCGCCGAGGTTCGCTTCCGAGTCAGGCATCACCTGGCAAGACGCTGCCAACACCGCTAAAGAATTTATCGACACCTACGATGGTCTCTTCTACCTCTTTGCTGAAGATAACCAAAGCGGTGCTGACAATTACTCCAACGCTGTGCTGCGCGTGCCTCACGGCAACCAGAATCATGAGACCATCTTCTTCCGCAATGACTTGGCTATTGGTTGGAGCGGCATCTCAGTTGATACCCCGGTAGGCGAAGGCGGCTCGGGCGGCAACTGCCCCTCGCAGAATCTGGTAGATATGTATGATATGGTAAGCGGCGAATCTCCCTTCACCGAGTACGATGCTACTGGCGCTCCGGTCTACACCAATGGTGTGCCTACAATCAACGCTGCCAGCGGATATGTAGAGGGCTCATCGGCTATGTGGGCAAATCGCGACCCGCGTCTTGCTGCTACCATCCTATACCAAGGAGTAGAGTGGGGCACAATGCGCTCAAACAGCTATATCGATGTGATCGCTGGCCACGCCGACAATCCTTCTGGTAATGCCAACAGCACCCCCACCGGTTACTACATGCGCAAATACATCCCAGAGACAATCCTCAGCTCTAACCACGGCGGCACAGCATATCGCCTCTGGACCATCATCCGCTACGCTGAGATCCTCCTCAACTATGCCGAGGCTCTCAACGAAATCGGAGGCCATCAAGCCGAGGTCTGTGCGCTGCTCGACCAAGTGCGCCATCGCGCTGGCATCACTGGCAATGTGGCCGACCGCACCGACTTGACTTCTCAGACCGCTATGCGCAACTTCATCCACAAAGAGCGCACCGTCGAGTTCGCTTTTGAGGAGCACCGCGCTTGGGACGTGCGCCGTTGGGGCGTAGCCGTTGAGGCTCTCAGCCGTCCGATCTATGGTGTAGAGGTCTATGAAGACGGCACTGTCAGCCGCAAGGTGGCTCAGCAGCGTGTGTTTGAAGAGAAGATGTACCTGTATCCTGTGCCCGAAGAAGAGGTATGGAAGACCGGCATCGCCAACAATCCCGGTTGGGAATAATATTTCGAGATTCGTAAACTTGACGAAATTGACATATAAGATATGAAACATATCGCATCATATATAACAAGGCAAGGTCGAGCATTGGCAGTAACTGCCCTGCTTGGCACGGCCCTGACCCTGTCGGCAGCCAACGACCGAATACTCAAAGGTCGAGTGCTCGACCCGGATGGAAATCCCATCGTTGGCGCCGTGGTCAACTTGGCCGAAAACAGCCGCATCGTTTACACCGATGCAGATGGCAACTTCGAGCTCAAAGGCGCTACCGTCGATGATGAGGTGAATGCCGCATGCATTGGCTTCCAGACCCAAATCGATAAGATCGAAGACCTCAACAACCCGATGACAATCGTGCTGGTGCCGATTGAGAATGTAAACGATTTGCTCATCAATGTGCCCTTTGGCAAGAAAAGAAGCAAATTCCGCACTGAGTCAACCTCAGTAGTGACTGGCGAAGAGCTGCAGCGCTATCCTGTCACTGTGCTCCAGAACGCTTTCAACTCAACCGTAACTGGCGTGCAGACCTACGAGGTCGCATCAGAGCCCGGTTGGTCAGAGACAAAGCTATACATCCGCGGTGTGCGCACCATGAACGCGAGCGCCCGCAATCCTATCATCATGGTCGACGGCGTAGAGCGTGACATATCGTTCCTCGACGCATTCCCTATCGAAGATGTGACCATCCTGAAGGATGCTGCCGCAACGGCCATCTACGGTATGCGCGGCGCCAATGGCGTGGTGCTCGTAACCACCAAGCGCGGTAACCCTGGCAAGGCTCGCATCGACTTCACCCAAGAGGTGGGCTTCCAGACCCTGACTGGCAAGGTTGAGAACCAAAATAGCTACAACCACGCTCTGACAGTCAACCAAGTGCGTTATCTCGACGGTCTGGATCCTCTCTACACCGACGAACAGATAGAGATGTACCGCCGCGTATGCGCTGGCGAAACCCTCACCGGCATGGATCAATACCGCTACTTCAACACCAACTGGTTTGACGTTCTCTATCGCGAGACCGCTCCGGTCTACAAGACTAACCTCCAGATTTCTGGCGGTAGCAGCCGCGCGCGCTACTATGTATCGTTCTCTTACCTGCGTCAAGAAGGCATGTGGAGCAATGAAGGCACTAAGTTCAACGAAAACTTCACTACCCAGCACGTGCTCAATCGTTGGAACCTTCGCTCCAACCTCGACATCCAGGTCAACGACTTCCTCAAGGTTGGTCTCGACCTCGGTGGCCGTATCGACAACATTATCCAGCCTACCACCAGCGTATTTAATCTGACAACATTCGGCGCCGTTGAGGCCGACCCGATGCGTCCGGTCTACTGTCCCAATGGCGAAGTGTATGTCGATGGTAATGCAAGCAACCCAATCTACCTGCTCGGATCATCGGGCCAGGAGAAGAATCGTCGCCGCCAGCTCTATTCGACCCTTACCCTCGATGGCGACCTGTCGAAAATCACCCCGGGCTTGGGTATTCAGGCTGTGATGTCGTTTGATGCCTATGATGGCTTCCAGTCAACCCAGACTAACTCAATCAACGCTTACAGCTACGACTACACCAACACTGCTGTAACTGATGTGAACGATTTCACCTACACCCAGACTCAACGTTACAGCGAGCTCACCAATCCTACCGCCAACGAGCGCGACAACTCTTGGACACTCAACCTGCGCGGTGGCTTGAATTACAAGCGCGAATTCGGCCGCACAAGCATCGACCTGCAAGCATTCGTGCGTAGCTATATGCAGCGCAAGAATCGCGGTCCCCACTCGGCCAACTGGTTCCACCTGTCATCCAACCGCTACCTGTCGTACAACGGCGTGGCTACCCTCGTGCTCGATGGCAAGTACATCCTCAATGGCAGCATCTCGCGCATGGGCTCTGACAACTTCGATCCCGACAATCGTTGGGGTACATTCTGGGGCGCTGGCGCTGGCTGGCTTCTCTCAGAAGAGAAATTCCTCCGCGACACCCCAGTCGACCTGCTCAAGATTCGCGCCAGCTATGGCAAGACTGGTATGAATGATACCGGTGCCTCTCGCTATCCTTACCAATCGACCTACGCTCAGTCGGGCGGTTACTCATTCGGCTACCAGGCTACTTGGGTCACCGGTACTGCCGAGAGCGTGGCTGGTAGCTCCAACAGCCGTTGGGAAGTAAGCAAGATGGTCAACCTCGGTCTCGACTGGGATATCGCCGGTAAGAAATTTTATGGTAATGTCGACCTCTGGAAGGAGTGGCGCAGCGACATTCTCATCGACCGCTCTACCATCCCCTCAATCCTCGGTATCAGCTTTGCTCAAGACAGCTACGGCAAGGTCGAGAGCAAGGGTTACGAAATCGTAGTTGGCCACGCCAACCGCATTGGCAAGTTTGAATACTCGATCGAGGGTATGCTCAGCTACAATATCAACAAGATTACTGAGATGGACGAAACCACACCGCAAGTGCCTTGGCAAGCCAAGACTGGCGATCGTATCCGCGACTACTCAGAGGTTGCTACCATCTATGAGAGCGGCAATGCCGATGTTATCGGTGGTTGGAACATGTATCAGTGGGTACAATGGGCATCAGACCCCAACCTCATCTCTACTTCGCAGCAAGACGCTATCGATCATCCCGAGAAGTATCCTTACAACTCGTTCTCGAATGGCGGACAGAAGCTCGGTACCGCAGTGTTCCTGGATGTCAACGGTGACCGCGTAATCGACTCCAAGGATATGATGCCTCTGGGCTACACCTTGCTGCCTGACCTTACCCCATCGGTTGCCATCAATATGGCTTATGCTGGATTTGACCTGCGCGTAGTGGGTACCGCTTATCTGCACCGCACCGTGTTCCTCTCGCCTTCGCTCACCTTCTCAGAATGGGGCTCTAACAACTCGACCCACGAGGTAGTGAATGCTTGGGGTTACTACACCGATGATCCCAACGACCCACGCAACATCAACGCTAAGTATCCTCGTTTGTCATACAGCTTCAATGCTGAGGATTCGGCTCGCGGTAGCACGACATCGAGCTACAACAACGATATCTGGTTGGTCAACGGCGACTACTTCTCGCTGCGCAACATCGAGTTTGGCTACTCGCTGCCCGAGAAGCTTATTGCCAAGGCTTGCATGACCAAGTGCCGCTTTTACTTCAGCGCCTACAACGTTGCCACTTGGAGCCACCTGCCCAAGGGATTCGATCCCGAGAAGCCTATGAGCTACTGCTGGTGGTATCCTAAGACTCGTATCTTCAACTTCGGCGTTAACCTCTCGTTCTAATTTTAATGAAAAATGAAGAATGAAAAATGAAAAATATCATTCCTCGAAAAATGAAAAATGAGAAATGAAAAGTGAAAAAT
>JAJBUH010000033.1 GCA_020860445.1 Bacteroidales bacterium
ACTCCTCCCATCCTGTTCGTAACTTCATCGACACCAATAGCGACACCAATGGGGGCCCCAGCGATACCAATGATGGCCTCATCGACACCAATAGCGACCCCAATGATGTCACAATAAACTCTCAAACGACACAATAAATCGGCTTAGCGACACTATAAATGTCACAATAAATGGCCTCAGCGACACTATAAATCGCCCCAGCGACACAATAAATGTCACTATAAACGGGCTGCGACACTATAAATGGTATTGACGACACTATAAATGGTAGGGACGGAGATAGACTGTTTATCATTGGAGAGATTGTGGTAAGATTGATAAAGGATATCTACAATTATAACTGAGAAAGAAGAAGGCACCTTAACCGTTAAAATTTAACTGAATTAATCCTTATTTAGGGGTAAAATTCTTGGATTTCAAAAATAATCGTTATCTTTGCGGTGAAAATTTAACGGAAAAGGGATATGTTGTTGCGATTTGTAGTTGAAAATGTTTTGTCATTCAAGGAGGCGACTGAGTTTAACACCTTCCCATCAAGCCGAACTCACAGCCACGAATGGCATAAGATGCAATGTGGCCATGTGACCTCATTATGTCTTGGCGCCATATATGGTGCCAATGGCGCTGGCAAAAGCAACCTGTTGAAGTGCATTTCCATGCTCAAGGATTTGGTGGTCTCTGGAAAGATAAGCGAAACCATCCCAAAGGATGGGGTGCATTTCAAGTTAGACCCGAGCGAGGCCAATAAGCCCTCGGAAATGGCGATAGAATTTTACGCCTCTGGCAAAGTCTTCTATTACCACTTGGCCTTTAGCCAAAGCGAAGTTATAGAGGAGGAACTGATTATAGCGGGCAAGGATAAGGATGAGAATATCTTCTGTAGGAAGAAAGATGCCATAGAGGTTAATGAGGAGTTTCTGAAAGAGGGCAAAAAGGACGGTTTCGGGCCGATGTTCATGGATGCCATGAACCGAATCATCAAAGGCGATATGTTGGCCTTGTCTTTCTTTGGGCAATACTATGCCGATGAGTTGCCCATCGTTAATGAGGCCTTCGACTGGATACGCCAACTGCAAGTGGTGTTGCCGACCATGCGCATAGGCTACCTGCCCCATGCTCTTGACAAGGACGAGGGCTTTTGCCAGTTGGTGCAAAAGCTTATGCCCAAGCTCAAGACAGGCATCAAAAAGTTGACGGTCCGCAAGGAAGAACTGAAAGAGGACGTGGTTTCGGGAAATCCAGCATTGGCTGAGGCCATAGCGGAGGCACGCAGGAACCCCGGGGTGCCCCAAATCATGATGGCTCCCCAAAGCAATGAGATATCCAATGTGGTCGTTGAAGACGGGAAAGCTGTGCGTAAATCTTTGGTTGCCATCCACTCCAGTCTGAACGGAAAAGAGGTGGAAATGGGCATTGACTCCGAGTCGGACGGCACACGGCGCCTGATCGAGTATATGCCGCTTCTCTATGGCGTACTCAATAAGGAAAACGTTTTCATTGTTGACGAAATAGAGCGCAGCATCCATCCCATAATCATAAAGGCCCTTATGGAGACCGTATCGGAGAGCAAGGAGATCAAGGGACAGATTATCTTTACCACCCACGAGAGCTGTCTTCTTGACCAGAGCATATTTCGCCCCGATGAGATATGGTTCGCCCAGAAAGATGTGGAGCAGGCCACCCAGATGTATCCCCTTAGCGACTACAACATCCACAAAACCGCCAACATTGAGAATGGCTATCTTAACGGTCGCTACGGTGGCGTACCATTTTTGTCAAATCCTTCCGACCTGAACTGGCTATGATTAGTAGACACCGCGAGTACATAAAGCATTCGCCGTCAAAAGACGCGCGAAAAATATATGTGGTATGCGAGGGAATAAAGGCCGAGCCAGCTTATTATGGATTCTTTGAGAACCTGTCATCGAATCTTGAACTTGTGATCATACCATCGCAAGAAGGCAAAACAGATCCCCTGAAACTCATTGATTTGGCCCAACAAAATTTTGAAGGAGTCGGTCGTAAGTATCTGTTGGATTACATGCAACAAGATAAGGTATGGTTTGCCATAGATACCGATGATTGGGAAAAGCAAGGCAAAATCAAAATGCTTCGCGACTTTTGTAAGGAGAAGAATTCCCAAATATCAACCCTTTATGATGAGGCGAAACCCTACGAGGCATGGAATGTGGTCCAATGCAATCCATGTTTTGAGGTTTGGCTCTATTATCATCTATATGAGAATAAGCCAAACGATACAGCGACAGAGAATTATCCCAGCATTAAAGATTTTGTAAACAATAAGATATCGGGAGGATTTGATTTCAGGGAACACCCGGTGTTTCTACCCGAGGCTATTGTCAATGCCAAAGCAAATTTTGTCAGAAGCGAGGACGGGAGAATTGGATGGTTTTCAACCGAGAAGTTCCTCCTGGGCCAAGAGATTCTAAAATTTGTACAGCCTCAACTGGCCAAACTCCGTCGAAAAATGTAAAAACCATGGATTATTTGGAATATAAGGGATATAAAGGCTCGGTAGAGTACGGTGCTGAGGATGATTGCTTTTTCGGAAAGGTACAGGGCTTGAGCAAAGAGTGCATCCTATACGAGGGTGAAACCTTGGCAGAGTTACGTGCTGATTTTGAGGCCGGTGTTGATAGCTATCTTGAATATCTTTCTATTGAAAACAAATCCAGTTACGACCTCTCAATGGATGATCTCCAAGCTGGCCACATCAATACCTATCAATCTACAGATGACATGCTGAGCAAATTGGGCATTAAGAATTAAAACCACAATTGTGAATAAATCAAGCCTACTATTACCCTGTATATAGGAAGAGGGGTTCAAAATTCGCCTGATGATTGGGATTGCTCAACTAGTTCCATTTTGGAACTAGTTCGCCAAGAAGGAGATCTGTGGTTGGGCCCGGATGGCTACCCCGTAGAGGTTGTTTCATTCTGGTGGTCAAGGGCATGAAACAACCCCTTCGGGGTAGGGGATGTGGTGTTATGGCAATCACTATGTGAAACAACCCCTATGGGGTAGCCATCCGGATGACACCATGTTTAGCGTTAAAGCACCTTTCGGAAATGCCTTTCATTGAAGACAATTTCCGCATAAGCCTGCGCGACAAGATTCTCGGAGAGGTGGCTCTAAACATTCTGATCCATTCCGAGTACAGCAGCCTTGAGTCCACGACCTTTACCATTGAGCGAGATAGGATTACTGCGCGCAACTTTAACGTGCCTTATATTTATGGCAACATAGACTTGAAGAACTCCAAGCCTCACCGCAAGAATCCTCATATCGCCAATGTATTTTCTCAGACCATCATGGTCGAGGAGCTGGGGAGCGGCATGAAGCGTATATTCAAGTACACTCCTCTCTTTGCCAAGGGGCAAATGCCCGAGATCTTCGAGGATGACTATTTCACCATCGTCATCCCTCGCCCCTTATGGCCCAGCGACACCAATAGCGGTGCCAACGACACTATAAATCGTCCCAACGACACTATAAATGTCACTATAAACGGCATCAGCGACACTATAAATTGTAGTGACGACACTATAAACTAAGGTGGGATTGGCGTGAGGCTATGCTATGAATAAACTTCCTCGGGTTTGAAGAATAAACCATTCTGTTGGAAATTAAATGAGACCCCACATCTTGTTGAAAACTTTTCAAGAAAATATTTTGTTATTAGTACCAAAAGTAGTACTTTTGCGGTATGGGAACAAAAGACAAACTAACCGAAAGGTTTAAGACTTTGCCTAAAGATTTTACATACTCAGAAGTATGTAAACTCTTAGGTACATTAGGCTATTCTGAGTATCAGAAGGGCAAGACATCAGGTTCACGTGTCAGATTTGTACATCCAAAAGGATATTTTCTTGACTTTCATAAGCCACATCCTGGAAGTATAATGAAAGCTGGAACACTGAAAAGCATCTATAAACATCTGGTTGAACACAAATTGATATAGGACTATGGATTATCTGGAATATAAGGGATATAAAGGCTCGGTAGAGTATAGTGCTGAAGATGATTGCCTTTTCGGAAAGGTACAGGGCTTGAGCAAGGAGTGCATTCTGTATGAAGGCGAAACCTTGGCTGAACTGCGAGCCGACTTTGAGGCTGGTGTTGACAGCTATCTTGAATACTGCGCCAATGAGGGAATCGCCCCTAAGAAGCCATTTAGCGGAAACCTTAATCTTAGGATGACTCCCGAGATCCACAGCCGCGTTGCAGCAATGGCAGCCACTCTTGGAACATCCATCAACGATTTCATTAATCGCGCCATTTGCAACGAGCTTAACCACTCTTACTCATAGATCATATCCTGCACTTCTCCCCAGTTTAAATGGTATTGTGGAGGTAAATGAAAAGTTAAGACTTTTGGATTATGAAAACTACTGATATATCGTTGAGGGAGATGGCCTCAGAGGTGTCGCCTGTTATAAAACAAGAGGTGGCTTTGACAATGGGGCTCTCTGACCGGTTGGAGGAACTGATGGTCGCTAAGGGCATCAGCAAGATTGAATTGGCCAGAGCATTAGGGAAACGCCCTAATGAAATTACTCGCTGGCTTAGCGGCCAGCACAATTTCACCCTCAGAACGATAGCCCTCCTCTCGACATTCTTTGGCGAATCTCTGATTACCATTACCCATTAAGAGATTATATCACCCATGTAAAAACTATGGATTATCTGGAATATAAGGGATATAAAGGGCTCGATTCGTGCGTAGCACGTCTCTTGTCTGTTAACCCCACATGGAGTGCGGAGCACGGAATG
>JAJBUH010000173.1 GCA_020860445.1 Bacteroidales bacterium
CGTTGACGCCGTCGTCGACCACGTCGCGGCACCCGACCGAGTCGCAGGTCACGATGGGCCGGCCGACGGCCGAGGCCTCGATCAGCGACTTGGGCACCCCCTCGCGGTAGTAGGAGGGGAAGGCCATGATGGCGCTCCGCTCCAGCAGTTCCTTGACGTCGCTGCGCAGCCCCAGCCACTGGATGTAGTCGCCGTCGCAGTGCTCGCGGAAGTACTCCTCCGATATCGCCGAGGCGTTGTCGGCAAGGCGCCCGCAGAGCAGGAACTGCGCCCTGCCCTTGTACTCGTCCTTGAGCATCTCGGCTGCCTCGATCAGGTCGGTGATGCCCTTCTCCTTGACCATTCGGGCCGTGAAGATCACCCGCATCGGGCCCTCCTGCGGCTCGGGCGTGTACTTGAACTTGTCGAGGTCGATGCCCGAGCCCTTGGTGAATCGGATCTGCTCCTCCTCGACCGCCTTGTGGCCGAGGAAGATGCCCTTGTCCTCGTCGTTCTGGAAGATCACTCTCACGCCGGGGCGCTTGTGGTTGTAGGCGATGACGTCGAGCACGGCTCGGGCCACCGGGCCCGAGCCTCCGCCGTTGAACAGGCCCCCGAGGCCGCTCACGGCGTCGACGACGCCCGGCACCTTGGTGAGCTTAGCGGCGAGGCCGCCCCAGAGGATGTTCTTCAGCCCGACGTGGTGCACGATGTCGGGCCTCTCCCTCTTGTACAGGGAGCGGAGGAAGCGGAAAGTCTTCTGTTCCTTCAGGGGATTCATCCCCGTGGGGTGTATGGGCAGGTCGGTGACTTCGAATCCGAGCTTGCGTATCTCGTCGAGCTGCCCGGTGTCCTTGGCCACGATCTTCACCTCGTGCCCGCTGTCGCGGGCCGCGAGTGCCACAGGCACCCTATGCGACAGAAAGAATCTGTCTTCGTTTACCACCATCAATATCTTTGCCATAAATAGTTGAAACAGTGTGTTAGGCCTCTGGTCAGAAGGCGCAAGGTTAATCTTAATGGATGACTAATCTAAAAAAAGCAAAATGTGAGATGGCGTGGTCTTGGTTGACTTTATTCTCCTAATTGGCAATCAATGAACTTTATGTAAGACATATCGCACTTGCCAGGTTCTATTTTAGGAATGGTACAATTACGGAAGGTTATATTGTAAGAGGGTTTCATAAAAGTAACCCAATCCTTAAAATCACAATTAATCACATTTACATTACAGTTTTCATTAATGCGGAAAAACCGTAAGTCACCTGGCTTATTGGTATTGTTGAGGAATTTACAATTTTCTAAAGTTACATTTTGAACCACTGCATTCATGATGTTGGGTTCAATATCCACACCAGCTCCAGGAGCAGTGTATTTTATGGTACCAGTTCCTTCGAATGTACAATCCTTAATAGTTATATCCTTCCCTGCTGTCAGACTAAGTCCTTGTCGTCTGCCGTCTTTGCAAATAACATTCTCGATGAGAACATTTTCAGAGTAATGTTCAGGAGCAATTTTAGTCTGTCCTATGTAAATACAATCCCCCCCAGCAATTGGTGATAGTGAGATTTTGGATGGTAATATTTTTGCTAGAATAGATTCCAATGCCCATTCCCCATTCTCCTTCAGTACCAGTATGGGTGAGTATATCTCCTTGTATGGAGCCACCTCCACTGACCTTAACATTTTCTACATTTTTGATTCTGACTATATTGTAAAATTTAAAATCGTTACCTTTTAATTTAATAAGACCATCAATCACCAGGTTAGTGTTACTGTTAAGGGTCATTACAGCGGCATCATTTTCGGCAACCGCTACGTTAAACGTGCGGTTGCTTAAATAGATTGTCCCTTGATGTTGAGCTGAAGTCAAATTACATAGGTTCTGAAGACAAGTACTGTTGGTCAAAGCATTTGTGGAGAATGTCATCCATTTAGAATAGATTTTTTCTACTTTCCATGAACCGGCTATGACGATTTTACTGAAGATTCTTAGGGCGTTGCTTGCCTCTATGTTGGAGTTGTTACCAGTCAACGTCCCGTTGGTTATCAAGCCGTTTTTAGTGAAGCGTAGAACATTATTCTCCTTTAGATTCACATTTTGGCCATTAAGATTTACAACTTTATCAATGACTATGGTATCATTATCCCAAGAAATAGCAGGGGCTTCACTTTCTGAAGCCATCAAAAAATAATGTAGGCCTCCGAAAAGAAGAATACACCAAAGTAGAGGTAATCTAAAGTTAGGATGTAACATGGTTTATGTAGGAATGAGTATAAATGAGAGTTTATTGTGGAGACAAGGTCTTGATAACATGGGCTGGGTTGCCAACCGCTACACTGTTATCGGGAATGTCTTTCGTTACAACTGATCCAGCTCCAATTATAACATTGTTGCCAATCTTTACATCTCCAAATATCAATGCACTAGCATAAACGGTTACATGGTTTCCAATAGTTGGCATTTTACCATTTTTTTTCCCAATGGTGACATTCTGAAGACAATAGAAATCGTCTCCAATGTGCCCAACAATACCAGTGGAAGATGGATGAATAAGGTTACATCGCATTCCAATTGTAGTGTAGCCACTAAATCTTAAAAGTTTTGTACCAGGAAGATACCAACCAATCAATAGGGTCCAAATGGGTCCTATACGAAAATAAAATAGTTTTCGAAAGTATATATCATTATGAAGTAAGTATAGAAGTGCAAGCTTTGGTCCAATCTTAATTTTTAGATATTGTAATTTGCAACCAACGTCACTTAATATAAAGCGACGCTTTGAGGTACAGAGTCCTACTAGAAGATGAGGTATGTATATCCAGAAAAAGATAATGGCTCCTATGAGTCTGAGCTCATCACGAATTTTTTTCTTATCCATCAATTTATTTGTTTATTCTTCTTTTGATTTCATCAAAGAATTGTTCACGTCTTGCATCCAGAACTTCCCCTTGATACTGTTTTGCTTTATCAAGACTAAATTTGGCTTCTTCTTTCAAAATGTCCGAAGTAATGTTTTTCAACAACTTGACAATGTCATCTGAATTACGCTTTCTAACAATATTGTGAGGAGCTACGAGTTCGGGAATCCCTCCTGTTGTGGTGCCTATAGCCATCAAGCCGCGAGACATGCCTTCAGCCATACTTCGAGGGAGGCCTTCTTGCATGCTGGGTTGAATGTAAACATGCATTTTATCCAGTTCACCAAATACTTCTGTATGGGGAAGGATCCCAACAAAGTGTATCTGATTTTCTACGTCAAGAGCCTTTGCCAGATTCTTAAGGCGAGTAGCATCACCGCCACCTATGAGATAGTAATGGTATCTAGTATCCCCGGCTTTTTTCAGTTTTGAGATAGCCTCAATGACATAAGCCTGTCCTTTATAGGGTACATTTACACCAGCTGTAGTGACAATATTGAGCTCTTTCTTAATATCGGAATCCTCAATATACTTAAGCCTCTTAGTTAGTATATTGTCATCTATAGGAGCTATAGCGACATCGGAACATCCAATGGAAAATCCCTTAGTAGGATATCTGCGTTGCAGAAATTCTTGTGTGACATATAGAGCGTAGTCTGATTTAGCCACGGCGTTTCTGCGTCGTATGTAGGATATCGGAGCCATAATTTTCCCTTGCCAGTTATAATTCCACAGGGCATCCCATGTGCATCCTACAACATAAGACAATACGGGCTTGCCTTTTGAACGTGCATACTTGATTGCGTAATGACCAAACATTTCTTGTAAGTATACAATTACAAGATCAACTTGATCTATGGCCTCGCGCATTATCTTTTTGTTCTCTGCGCTCATGGTGAATTGGTCCATTAAGCGACTTTGTCTTTTGAGAGGAAAGAAATGCTTTGGATTAAATATTTTATCCATACAGGTATCAATCACGAGGTGTTTTTTGCTCGTAGCGGGATTGTATGGATAGGCGCAAATGTATAGTTCTCCCAAATGGGAAAAACGTTCAAGAATGTCATACACATTCCTGATACAGTAAGCATGATTACCCTCGACCTTTATATACTGCCGGGTTGCTACTAAAACTTTCATATTATCTTCTGAAATCGTCGTCGCCGTTAAGCCACTTGGTTAGATTGATGTACTTTCTGAAATTGGTGGTGTCATTAGGTATTTGACCTTTCCCACTGCATTCCTTGAACCAAATCTCCGAGTCTAATCCCATCTTGTCAGAGACAAAACAGAATTTAGATTCATGTTCAAGAGCGTCAAAAGCCTTGAGATGCTCTGGTAGACATTCGTTCTGTTCTGAGAATTTGATGAGGATATTGTCCCATACTACTCTTTTGGCACGACGTGTCCATTTATGATAAGCTTCATCCTCTGTTTTATAATGTAGAAATACTATCATTACATCGTCAATGAAACCAATAGGACAAGAGAGATTCAATTCTTTTCTTAGTCGGTCAGCTTTTTCTTCCAACTTTTTAGAAGTTGGTTTAAAGGTCAGATTATCACTTTGGTTGATGTAATGTTTAAGATTTGATACAAATCTTATATAATCATCAGCCATGAAAAACAAACCTACTGTTGGGGTCAGATAGGGAATGCCATAGTATCTATATACATGGCCAGCCCAACAATTGTTGGATATGATAGTAAATTCCGGTCTTCGGAGTTTCTTTTTTCGGAATTTGCTCAGATAAGGGTTGAGCTTTTCACGTACATTGACCCTTATCTTTCCTTCCAGAGCTTTTAAATCCATAATTCGGCTCATGCGCGAAAGTCCGTGGCTGAGGCTTAGCCAAAGATCACGGCGCAGCGGTAAAAGAATGAA
>JAJBUH010000071.1 GCA_020860445.1 Bacteroidales bacterium
TATCTTGACTCTATCCTTGAAATCCAAGGGGATTTGAAGACTGAATTTGGAACATATATTAATATATATCGTGATTTTGATACGGACAATTCGTTCAGATACCGGATAGAGATAAACGGTAAATTCAAAATTAAATATACATACGGGATTACATTTAGGTTCGTGGTTTATGATATACGAGGTAAAATAGTGGCTCAATTATCCGCCTCAGTTGAAAAAAGTAAAAAACTATTTCAGGTAGTGGAATGTGGCTGGTGTTTCCATAAAGACTTTAAGACCTTAAGTAATGTCCAAAAGATAGTTATGTATTGGGATATAAGCTGAGAGAAGGGTTTATTCTAAAGTTTTATAAAAGGTAATATTAGAGAGGGTAAGATCCACTTCTTTGCCAATAAAAATTTTAACCGTAAAGACTGAAGGAACAAGGAAAATTGCTATCTTTGCATACCAAATAAGGAATTTATTGATTGATATGGAATCGCCTTAATGGTGAAACCTTCACTAAATACTAATATGCAAGAACTGAAATCTAAAGAATATGTCAATCTGACTATTGGCACCAGGGCTAAGGTCATCAAAGAACTTGGTCGGGGTGGCCAGGGCATCGTATATCTCGTAGAGGTAGGAGGGCAGCAAATGGCTTTGAAATGGTATTTGCACCCGATGGAGGATAAGTTTTACAAGAACCTTGAAGAGAATATCTCAAAGGGTGCTCCCTCAGATGCTTTTCTGTGGCCAGAGTATTTGACCCAAAAGGAGAAAGGCAGCTTTGGATATGTGATGAAATTGCGTCCAAAGGGCTACTATGAGTTTGGCAATTTTCTCTTGGCCAAGACCCAATTTGGGTCATTTGAGGCTATGCTCAATGCCGCTATGAAGATTTGTGAGGGATTCCGTCTACTGCATCTCCATGGGCTAAGCTATCAGGATCTGAACGACGGCAATTTCTTTATTGACCCTAAATCTGGCGACGTGCTGATCTGTGACAACGACAATGTTACCCCTGATGGAGAAATGTCAGGCATCATGGGCAAAGCCCGATACATGGCTCCAGAGGTCGTGGGTGGAAAGGCACCAGACAAATACAGCGACCGTTTCTCATTGGCTGTGATTCTCTTCATGCTCTTCTACGGCAATCATCCATTTGAGGGCGCGAGGGTGTTGGCATGCCCATGCATGACTGAGACATTTGAAAAGAAGTTCTATGGCAGCGAGGCTCAATTCATCTATGACCCAAGAGGCGAAAACCGTCCTGTGCGAGGGGTGCATACCAATGTGATTCGCCGTTGGCCAGCGTTGCCGGCTCTGTTGCGAGACACGTTCAAAGAGCAGTTCAGTCCCGAATTGCTGGCTACGCCAGAGAAACGCATGCTTGAAAACCAATGGCGAAAAGTGATACAAGCCCTCAGGGATGCTTTGGTGCGTTGCCCTCATTGCGGTGATGAGACCTTCATCGAAGATCAATCAGCCCCCAGGTGCATGGCTTGCGGCAAAGATGCCGTGATAAGCGGTGCTTTGGCTTTTGCTGGTCGCAAAGTGTTGCTGACCCCCAACACGATGGTTTACATCGATACCGACAATATCCCTGATGTGAAGGTAATCAGTGTGCCAGGCGACAGATGTCCTGTGCAATTGCAGAATATCACCAAGGATAACTGGGTGGTTGAAACCCCAAGCGGCAAAATCAAGCCAATCGCACCGGGCGAAAGAATGCCCGTAAAGGCTGGTTTAAAGTTGACTATCAACTCAATGAAAGCTGTAATCGAATAGATAACCTAAGATTAAATATAATACCATAATGGGACTACTTGATAATGAATCTATTCCCAGAAGACAGATGACTCTGTTCTTCATGATCGATACCTCAGGCAGTATGGATGGTTCGAAGATTGGAAGCGTCAACGATGCCCTCGAGAATGTGCTTCCAATCATTGGGGAAATCTCTGACGAAAACCCTGATGCCGAAATTCGCGTAGCTGCCTTAGAGTTCTCCACTGCCACTCGTTGGCTCTATGATGAGCCAAAGGAGGGCAAGGATTTTATCTGGCAAAAAGTGATGGCTGGGGGTCTCACCAGCCTTGGCGAGGCTTGCCGCGAACTCAACAAGAAACTGTCGCGCAGCAATGGCTTTATGTCTTCGCCCAGCGGTTGCTATGCTCCGGCTATAATCCTGCTATCGGATGGCGGACCAACTGATGACTTTGAGAGTGGGTTGAATACTCTCAGGGGCAATAGCTGGTTTAAGAATGCCATCAAGATTGCCATTGCCATTGGTGAGGATGCCGATATGGATGTGCTGCAGCAATTCACTGGCTCGTTGGAGGCTGTGATCAGGGTGCACAATATCGATGCGCTGAAGAAAATGATACGCATCATTGCCGTGACATCTTCTCAGATTGGCTCAAAGAGCAGCAGCGCAAACGAGGAATCCAAGCAACGTGAGGTGGAGAAACAAATCACCGAAGCTACCAAAGACATCGATGGCGCTGAATCTGCCGCAGCTCCGATGGCTGCCAGTCAGGATAGCTATGACGAGTGGGACTAAAGCTGCTTGAATAGGGCCAGAGAGATATGCAGTCAATATATCATTTCTGTCAGGGAGAGAGCCATAAGGCTACCGACAAGCCTTGCCAAGACTGCGCCTACGGCGAAGCCTCGGCTCACCTCTCTATGGCTATAGTTTGCGACGGCCATGGTGGCGAGCGGTATTTTCGCAGCCAAGAGGGAGCGCGGATTGCTGTAGATGTGATTCATGCTGCCGTCAGTCAGTTTGTCGCTGCTTTGCCGCAATCGATATATTGCCGCGATGGGGAATCCTTGTTTAATGGTATGCCCTTCACTCAGCACTCCGAGGCTGAGCCCTATTCAACTGATAGCATCCACGAAAATCAGGCCAAGAGAATTCACGAAGCTCTTATCGCACTCTTTGCAAGCATCATAAGCCAATGGAATATGCGTATCACTGAGCATGCGTTGGCCAATGGTCTAACGGCCTGGGAGGAAGAGCATGTTGAGAAACGCTACCTTGACGAATTTATCGCTGCTCGCGCTAATGATAGCGCTACTTTTGAGAAAACCTACGGCTGTACGCTGATGGTTTATGTCCAGACACCGGATTTCTGGTTGGCTTTTCATTTGGGCGATGGCAAGATGGTGAGGCTATGCGTCGAGGATGGCAATGCGGTATTCGATCAACCGATACCATGGGATGAGAAATGCTTTCTGAATAAGACTACTTCGATTTGCGACTCCCATGCTTTGGAGGAGGTGAGATACTGTTACCAAGGAGATGGAAGATTCCCTGAGGCTGTGTTTCTCGGTTCTGATGGCATGGACGATAGCTATGGCGATGGTGAGAACTTGACAAATTTCTACATCCAGCTATACAAACTGATTGCCAAATCTGGGCGCGAGCAGGCGGAAAAGGAGTTGGCAGAGAGCCTGCCTATCATCAGCCAGCGAGGCAGCAAGGATGATATGTCGGTGGCTTGCGTCTATGATGAGAACCGTTTGACAGAAAACACCATTGCCCTGGTTGAATATCAAATCAACGAGGTGCAAGAGAAGCAATGGAATACGGCTGCTAAAGTCGTAACGTTGACAAATGCCATTCTTGGCTTGAAAGGTAGCGACAATCTGTCAGAGAGCCAGCAGATCGACCTCCAATACAAGGAAAAAGACCTGACCAAGGCCCAAGAATTGGCCAACAAACTTTGGAGCCGCAAGCTCCACCTCTGTAAGGAGGTCAAAAAATTGGATAATACCCTAAAAATTAACCGCGTATGGAGTTGAGCTCTCTCCAAACTACCATTAAGACACCCATATATTTATATGGAATTACATATCGCTATTAAAAACCTCGCAAAGTACCAAGGGGAGGATTTCCTCTACGGTCAAACATTCCTCAATGCATTGTCAGATTTCAATGCCTACGAGCAGCATTCAGCCCTAAAAGGCATCATGCGCATAATCGTACAAGACGGGTATGCTAGAAAACTCAGTCAATGTCCCTCATGGGATGTTGCTGCCCAGCAATTGGTCGCTAATGTAGTGAAAACATATGCTATGAACACCTCCTCGGTAACTTATGCTATGCAATCCCTCGCCTATGCTCTGGGTAAAATGGAATCAGAACCTCAACTCTGTCTTAAGGATCCATCTCAAAATGGAGGAACCCCCCAAACTCAGCCCTCTGCTCAAACTCCACAGCCTCCTCAAGCCCCTCATGTTCCACAGCCTCCTCAAGCCCCCCATGTTCCACAGGTTCCTCATGCTCCTCAACGAGAATACCAACCTCCACAATCCTATCAGCCTCAACCCCAGGGTCAATCCCTCAATTGGAATAAAATGACCCATGAACAAAAAGAGAATTACCTTAGTTCCCTTGTGTGTATTTTACCCTCAAGTAATTTGATGGTGAATGAATTAACTGTTCACATTGAGGACAATAACAAATACTTTTGTTTCGTTGACTATGACGTTTCGCGATCTTATGCAACGTATGGAGCCGTAACAATGTATTGTGCAATCTATGACTATGAAGGGAAGATGGTAGGGTCGGCCCACTTGGATTCATTCACTCATACATTCACTGGTAGACGTAGGGGAGTGAAGGCTTTCGTAAAATGTAGTGCTCCACATTCTAAAATAGGAAGAATACTGGTTTACTTTAATGAGTAATCATACACCTTAGTTATTATAAATTCAGTTCTGGGCTCAATAAACTACTAAGAGAATCCTGGTACCATTGAATATAGAACTGAATTT
>JAJBUH010000007.1 GCA_020860445.1 Bacteroidales bacterium
ACACAACACCCTCCCGATTTTTCATTTTTCATTTTTCATTTTTCATTTTTCATTTTTCATTATTCATTTTTCATTTAATATTGCCTGGTGGGCGGCAGCGAGAGCAAGTTGCCGCTCATCCTCATTTATGCCCGATGGCTGGTCCTCCAATTCGCGGGCATCCTCGCCAGTCAGCGCCTCATACCAAGTTGCTGCGCAGGCATAGCAACCGATTGATGACAGATGGCGCCCGTCGGAATACACATTCAGTCCCAGGGATGTCTCTTTGGCCAACTCGATGGTCAGGCCGCACGGTACCAGCAACGCAAATTCATAGTCATGCATCACCCTCTCGGTGGCATCCTCAATGGCTGCCCACATGACAGCGGCATCGTAGCCGTAAGGCTCAAACACCGAACCCTCAAAATCGGGCGAGTAGGTCCAAGTCTGGTGCCAGATAAATTGCGAATCATCGCACATTCTCAGTTTCAACCACTGCATCAAGGCCGGAAGAGAAGCCTGATAAGTATCATACTGTCCCGAATCTCGGCTGTATTGCTGCAGGCTGACCCAGCTCCAGCGCTCGTCGGCGAGAGCCTCAGCCAAGGTACATTCGTCGAGGCGCAGCAGCACGCTGTCTTCTGAATATTTGCGGTAGGCGTAGGCTGGTTCGTCAGTCTCGGCATAGTTGAGATGAATCGCGAGCGAACACGAGCCCTTGTGTAATCGACCGATGATGAAATGACTGACCGATGATGCGAGCATATCCTGCAGGTAGCTGTCAACGGCATTGCAAGCATAGCTGTTGCCCACCAGCAGTACCTTCAGGGTGTCAGAACGGCTGTAGGTATGCACCACGGCCTTAGCCGGGCGTTTGCTCAAGGCCTCCAGCTCAATGATATCGTTTGAACAAGCCCCAACTGCCCATCCCAAGGCCAAAATCAGCAATATAATCAAATATTTTCTCATCGGTACTCGATTTAAGTAAGGGGTCACTTTAAAGTTAAATATGGATTTTAACCGCAGATTTACACAGATTTACACAGATTCCTTAGATGGCCACTATGAAATGGCTCTTCCCATGGCTGAATCTGTGTAAATCTGTGGTTCCTTATTCATTAGTTTAATTTAATTTTAAATTAGTCAGTTAATTATATCGCAAAGTTACAAAATTTTTCGTAATTTTGTCCCATCTAAGTGACCTTCCAATATGAAATAAAATCTAAACACTTAGATCACTCCTAACTTAGAAAAACTACAAGTTCTATAATTTAAATTTGAAAAGTAACTGACTTTTGACTTGTTATGTACGATTGGCTAATTGTTGGGGCTGGGCTCTACGGAGCCACATTTGCCCACGAGGCGCGCAAGCGCGGCCTCAGCTGCTTAGTGATTGAGAAGCGCCGCCACAGCGGCGGCAACATATATTGTGAGAACGTCGACGGCATCAACGTGCATAAATACGGCGCTCATATCTTCCACACCTCCGACCAAGAGGTGTGGCGGTTCGTCACCGGCCTGGTCGATTTCAACCGCTATACCAACTGCCCGGTGGCAAAGGCACCTAATGGACGGATGTACAATCTGCCGTTCAACATGAACACCTTCTACCAGATGTGGGGCTGCCAGACACCGACCGAGGCCGAGGCCATACTGGCCGAACAGCGCCGCGAGGCGGTCGAGCGAATGCGCCGCGAGGGCATCGCCGAACCTCGCAACCTCGAGGAGCAAGCCTTGGCGCTCATTGGCCGCGACATCTACGAGCAGTTGATCAAGGGATACACCGAGAAGCAATGGGGACGCCCATGCAATGAATTGCCAGCATTCATCATCAAGCGCCTGCCCGTGCGCCTGACCTTTGACAATAATTATTTCAACGACCTGCACCAAGGCATCCCCATCGGCGGATACAATCCGCTAATTGACCGATTGCTTGAGGGGGCTGATGTGCGTCTTGGCGAGGATTTCTTTGAGCGTCGCGATTATTGGATGTCCCAGGCTGAGAGAGTGCTGTTCACTGGCAAGATCGACCAATTCTACGACTATCGCTTTGGGCGCCTCGAGTACCGCACCGTCAGATTCGAGACTGAGACCCTCGACCAGCCCAACTATCAGGGCAACGCAGTAATCAACTACACCGACGCGCAGGTGCCATACACCCGCATCATCGAGCACAAGCATTTCGAGTCGTTTGGCAATGCCGTCTACGTCAATCCCCGCACGGTCATCTCGCGCGAATATTCCACCGAATGGACCGAGGGCATGGAGCCATACTATCCCGTCAACGACCACCGCAACCAAGCCCTCTACGACCAATATCGCGCCCTCGGCGCCCAGGAGCCTCGCATCCTCTTTGGCGGTCGTCTCGGCGAATACAAATACTACGACATGGCCCCCGCCATCGCCTCAGCCCACCGCCTCGCCAATACCTTGACCCATTGAAAACCACGGAATTCACGGATTTATGCCGCAGAACTCCCAAATGGGCAATTTTGCTCTCTAAAGTAAAAAATCCCCCCCCCAATTTTTACTTTAGAGAGCAAAATTTCTCTCGATTTTTTACTCTCCAAGGTAAAAAATCCGTATCTTTGCAGTCATAAAAGTCTAAATTTATGGTTGAGACCAATTTGTTGTTTGACCAATCGATGCGATTGATAGCCGGGGTTGACCTTACTCACAAAAGGTAATCCGATGATTGTATGCGCGCGATGGAGAAAAGCTATGTCGTGCGCGATGAAGTCGAGATTGGCTTCGCCCACAAAATCCCCCACTGGCTCTTTGGCATGATGTACTGACCCTCACCAATTAAAAGAAACGCAACTCTCCATATATCAGTTATTTAATCGTAATATCATTACCGATTTTGCATATTTTATATCTTTCAAAAGACGTTTTTACTCCACATTTTGATCTTTCAAAAGACGTTTTTTTCATTGGTTCCAGTTTTTCTCGGCTTTTTCTACCAACCATGGTTGGGCCAAGGTGTGGGTTTTGGCTGAGAAAGCCACACCTACCTTGTAGACTGCGCGAGGATCAGTTTGGTATGGGATGGCATAGCCATTTTGATCTATCTGGTTGATGGCATCTTGGGCTGTTCCATGGTATTTAAACTCCATTACATAGACATATTGAGGGGTTTTGACCACCATATTGATGCGCCCTTGGCTGGTATGCTGCTCAACTTGCACTCGCATACCCATCAACGCGAACACAATGTAAAGCACATTCTGATAGTGCTTCTCGCATTCCAGGATCAAATCATAGTCGCAACTTCCCAACAATGATTGCAGCCGTTTGAGAAATGCATCGATTTCGCCATTGCGTACCTCTTCTACAAACTTGTCGATTTCAAAAGCGCAGTTTTCCCGTTGGATGTTGCTATAATCTGGAAGCAAGAATTTTAGAAAACTCTCCTTAACCTCTTCATTTGGATAATTCAATCGGTAGAGGTCACTCTCAGCGTCATATCCAGAAATGGTGAGATAGCCGCTTTGATAGAGAACTGGGATAGGATTGGTATTGATAACCTCAATGGAACCTAAGGTATCGGCATCTATCTTAATATCCTCCAGTTCTGACAATAGATAGCCCTTGGATTTCAATAGGCGCACCAAAAAGTATGGAGTGCCTGTAGAGAACCAATAATTACCAAATTTTCTTTTTTTAAGGGCACATAGTACACTGAAAGGATTGAACACCCCATCGCTTTCCGCCGAAAAGTGATAGCCGTCATATTTTTTTGCCAGTTTTTCCAGAGTCTCCTCAAATGTGCTCTTCTGTTTCTTTGCCAATTCTTTAATGCCATTTTCAAAAGTAGAGAGAAGCTCCTGTGCCGTGATACCGCACGCAGTGGCATACTCATCATCAAGAGATATGTCATCAAGATTGTTCAAGTCACTGAATACGCTCATTTTCGAGAACTTAGTGACCCCTGTTATCATAATGAAGCGTATTTGACTGTCCATTGTCTTAAGGCAGCCATAAAAAGGCTTCAGTATATCACGATAGGGCTTTTGACGTTCTTCATCTCCAACGAATTTCAAGAGAGGTTTGTCATATTCATCGATAAGAATCACCACTTTGCGGCCGGTGACCTCATTGGCCTTTGAGATGACGGTTTGAAATCTATGGGCCACATCTTCTTCTATCTCTGTGATCCCATAATATTTCTCCCAAATATTCAAATAGTATACCAAATGGCGTATCAATCCATCGGGTGTCTCATAATTGCCAGGGTTCATGTCAAGATGCAGGACAGGATAGACTGACCATTCATTTTCCAAGTTATACAAGGCAAGGCCCTTGAATAGCTCTTTTTTTCCTTGGAAATAGGCTTCAAGAGTCGAGAGCAACAGACTTTTGCCAAACCTTCGGGGACGGCTCAGAAAGAAAGGGGTGCTCTCCTGTGCTAAAGTGTAGACAAAATCAGTCTTATCCACATACTTGTATCCATCCTCCCTTAACTTTTGGAAAGTTTGGATGCCAATTGGATAGATTTGTAGCTCTTTCATAAACTCCTACTTTATATTACTGCAAATTTAAGGTTTTCTCACCGAAAACACAAATAATGGGTGGAATATTACAGAAAAATTTTAGGATGTCAAGTCTGGGGAGTTTGGTCAAAGGATAAGAGAGAATGGTCAAAATGATGGTCGGTTCGGTTTAAAATCAATACTCTTTTGTTTCTCAATCCATACTCTGAGTTTTCCTGATTTTGGTTGACTCAAAATTGCCTTATTCCTATGTTTAGTTG
>JAJBUH010000141.1:0-4304 GCA_020860445.1 Bacteroidales bacterium
AACTACTTTCATCGTGTAAAAATCAGCAAAAAGACCAAAAAAAATCTGATATACCCCTTAATCTGAGCACATTTCGACAAACCTTTTTTGCCGTGACTCGTTATAATTTTACAAATGCAACAAAATTGTAAATTTCCTTAACTCCAATCTGCGAGATGATTACCAACCAAGTGATCGAAGCCATATACAAGAAATACGACAAAAGGCCCAAGAGCATCGACAGCTTGGATTTCGCCTTGTTGTTTGAGAAGGCCGGGCTTCAGCACGACATCCTCATTGATCCAGAAACCAATGAGATGACAATTTCATCTATTGCTGAGGATTCGCCTTTCCATCAGATTCCACTGCACAACATCAATGCGATTGTGCCATTTGAGGAATGGACCGCAATCGTGATGCATTCATCCATCATCTTTTTGAATGTGAAGAAACCCATCAACTCGATTCACATCAAGGCCCCCAGCCTCTCGCTCTGGGATCGAATCAAAGGGGTAGCAGTAAAGGCGTAGACAAGTCAAAAGGCAAAAGTCAAAAGTATTAAGGCAAAAGTCAAAAGTATTAAGGCAAAAGTAGTTATTTTGAAAAAGTAAAAACTCGATATGTTAAGAGTAAAGCAATTCGCATTCAGCATGTTTGGGGTCAACACTTACGTAGTGATTGACCAAGCCACAAAAGAAGCAGCAGTGATTGACCCGGCAATGGCAGACCCAGCCGAGCAAAAGCGTTTCGACGATTTCATCAAAGAGAGCGGCGCCAAAATCACACAAATCATAAATACCCACCTGCATCTCGACCATTGCTTTGGCGAGAATTATGTAAAGGATAAATACGGAGTGCCGGTAGCCGCCAATGTCGACGATGCGCCGCTGGGCGAAAGCATGGCTTTGCAGTATTCCAAATTCGGTCTCAAGGGCGATGGTGCCAACGTGCATATCGACGTGCCTATCAAAGATGGCGACATTATCCACATTGGCGACAGCGAACTCAAGGTAATCACCACACCGGGCCATACCCCAGGCGGAATCTGCCTATACAGCCCCGATGGCAAGATTCTACTCTCAGGCGATACACTGTTTCGGGGTTCGGTTGGCCGCACCGACCTGGAGGGCGGCAACCATCGCGACCTAATCAACAGCATCAGGCATAAGCTATACGCCCTGCCCGATGATGTGACTGTGCTCCCCGGCCACGATGCCCACACCACCATCGGTTGGGAAAAACGCAACAACCCATACACCTAAGAAATGAAGAATGAAAAATGAAGAATGGCCATCCGGATGGCCATTCTTCATTTTTCATTCTTCATTTTTCATTTTTCACTATTCATTTTTCATTCTTCACTATTCACTCAGAATAGGTAGCCTACGCCGATTGAGAAGTTGTTGCGTCGGAATCTGGCTCCTTCCCAGTCTGCGCCTCCGGCCATATTGGTAATGCCTATGCCGCCGCTGATGTCGGCAAACCAGCTATTGGAATAATAGAATCTGACGCCTATCAGCCACTGCAGGTCGCATCGATGCCACCCTTGGTCGTAGAGGTCGACCGACTGGCCAGTGCCTTTTTCATGCTCCTTGAGCGAAAAACCGACATTGAGCTGGGGCCCAGTGTAGATTGACATGGCGATATCGTCAGTGATGTCAAATCGGTAGCCGAATGTGAGGGGTATCCTTATGCCTGAGTTACGCAACGAACCCTCGGGCGTAAGCGGGTAGCCAAGCTCCATATCCTCGACAACATCCTGGCTGATCAGCATGGTATTGTAGAAGAAATTCACACTGGGTTCGATATACAGATTCTTATAAATAGGTATGCTGTAAAAAGCTCCAGCGGTTATGCCTGAGCCGTTGTGATATGTGGGGACAATACGATTGAGATTGGTATTGGGACAGGACAAAGTCCAATCGACATGGATGCCGAATCGAGGACGATTGTTGCCGGCATCCAGCATATCGGCGAGGGTGCCTTCTTGAGCATAGGCTCCCATAGCCGCTACCCCTATCAAAAAAGCAATAAGTGTCCTTTTCATAATATCATCTATTTTTATAATTATAACGCTTGGAGGGGGCCAAACGTTTATTCCCCCTCTGTTTACACAGTTTTTCGGGTCTAAAATCCTATTTCCGACCACAAATCTATTACAATTTCTTGAAAGAATCATAAAAAATCCTTAACTTTGCCTATATACTTTTACCGATATTAATGATGATGAAAAAACAAACTTTGCTTCTGGCTTCTGCGCTGCTCGCTACAGGGAGCGCTTGGGCGCAAATGGAGCCTGACATCTGGGACGGAATGCAGATTATTTCTGTTTCGCCCAACGGCCATTGGGCCCTCAGTGCTGACGACGGCACTGGAGCAATGGTAGTGCTCGACCTCGTAAACGGAACTTATGTAGAGCTGTACAATTCCAGCAACTTCTATTCCGGTGGTCTCGGCAACACCATCTCAAACGATGGCATCGTGGTCGGCAACACCGACAGCAACTGCCACGTGGCAGCCTACTATGAGAATGGCGTATGGACTGCTCTCCCATTGAAATCTACCGACACCGGCGTCAATCTGGCCCAGGGTATCACTGGCGACGGCTCGCGCATCTGCGGACAAGTCAGTCTGAGAGGCATGACCGAAGACGGCCTGATGCAGAAACCCGTGTACTGGGAACGCCAAGCCGATGGCACCTACGGCGACTATATCGAGCTGCCCTATCCCGAAGCCGACTTCACCGGTCGCGCTCCCCAATATGTGACAGCTGTCTGCATCAGCGGCGACGGCCGCACTATCGCAGGCCAGGTCACCGACTACTCTGGCCTCTACATCCTGCCTATCGTGTTCAACCAAGATGCCGATGGTGAGTGGAGCTGGCATTATCCTTATGATATCAACCCCAACGGCATTGAGCTGCCTGAATTCCCCGGCTATGGACCCACCATCCCCAGCCCCGAGAGCTACATGACCGAAGAAGAAGTTGAGGCTTTTGAAGAGGCTGTCGAGGCATACTGGACCCTCAATGACGCCAAGCCCCAAGAGGCAGACTTCATGACCGAAGAGGAAGCGGCCGCTTACCAGGCAGCTTATGACGCTTATCTTGCCGACCCCTATACTCATAGCTATCCCAATCGCAAGGATTATATGAGCGAGGAGAGCTATGCCGCCTATCAAGCCGCTCTGTCAGCTTGGCGTCAAGCTCTGGTTTATCCCGAGTATGAGGACTACATGACCGCTGAGGAATATGCCGCTTATCTTGAGGAAGAGTCGACCTACTATGACCGCTACGACCAATGGACAAAGGACTATTCAGCTTACATCGACGCTCTGAATGCGCTCACATCTGAGGCTCCTTCATTCTCATTCAACAATGTCAAGCTCTCAAACAATGGCCGCTACTATGCTACCACTGATGTGACAGCCGACTGGTGGATGGCTGATGTCTCATCAACCCCCTATTTGCTTGACCTGCAAGAGGGCACATACGTAGAGATGGCTTCGGGCAGCGGCATGTACAGCTGCGCTGTCAGCGACAAAGGCGAAGTGCTTGCCGCTTCACCCCTCTCCGACTACCTGCGCCACGCTTATTATGCAGCCTCGGCAAAGGACGACTTCATCCTCCTCGAGGACTACATCAAGGGCGTAGACCCCAGCCTATATGAGTGGATTGAAGACAATATGGTGCATAGCTATGACTATGACGTGTATGTATCGGGGTCGACCGATGTCACCACCCAATACTTTGAGGACGACTGCCTGATTGGCACTCCTTGCGCCGATGCAAACTTCTCAGTGATTTGTTCGTTTGAGTTCAATGTTTGGGACTATAACACAACCGAGGACTATATCTCATACATCCTGCCCATCAACGGCGGTCCCTCGGGAATCAAATCCGTCAGTGTCAAGAGCGCCGACCTGCAGATCAATGCTGTCAATGGCATGATCTACCTCACGGGCAACGCTTCGGCCATCGAGGTTTACGACGTCAATGGCCGTCGCCTCTACTCAGCCACCAACCCGGGTTCAGCTATCAACCCTGGCCTCGCACAAGGCATCTATCTGATCAAAGCTACCGATGCTAACGGCAAAATCGCTACCGCCAAAGTCGCTTTCTAATCCAAGAAACATATTTTTACTAAAAATCCGCAAGAAAACTTGCGGATTTTTTTGTCAATTAAAAAATAGTGCTTACCTTTGCAGTGTTGTAGTTAAGCACAACACCACAAGCCACCCGGATGGTCGCATGTGGCCATACCTCACCAACCCACCCGGATGGCGAGTGCGTAGCACGACTCTTGTCTGTTAACCCCACATGGAGT
>JAJBUH010000141.1:4404-28957 GCA_020860445.1 Bacteroidales bacterium
AGCACGGAATGTGGGGTAACTAGCCACCCGGATGGCGAGTGCGTAGCACGACTCTTGTCTGTTAACCCCACATGGAGTGCGTAGCACGGAATGTGGGGTAACTAGCCACCCGGATGGCGAGTGCGTAGCACGACTCTATAATTAAAACTAAGATATTATGGTACGTAAAACTATTCTTTGTCTCATTGCCCTGCTCGGTTGCATGAGTGCCCAGGCCCAACTCCTCTGGAAGATCACTGGCCCAAACGTAAAGACCACCTCATACCTCCTTGGGAGCCATCACCTGGCTCCGGCCTCCATGATTGATTCAATCCAAGGCCTGCGCCAAGCCATCGAAAGCGCCGATGCCGTTTACGGCGAAGTCGAGAAGAGCGAACTCGATCCCATGAAGCAACAGCAAAAACTGATGGAGTATGCCATGGCTCCTGCCGATAGCACCCTCAACAAAGTGCTCACACCGGAGCAATTCGCCCGGTTAGACAGCATAATGGCCATATATATGGGTATGCCCGGCCTGGCCTCTCAGTTATCACAATTCAAGCCCAACCTCGTATCTACTCAATTGGCCGTGCTGATGTCGCTTAAGGCATTCCCAACCTTTGACTCCACCAACGTATTTGATGTCGCCGTGATGGGCCTGGGCGAAGAAAAAGGCAAACCAATCAATGGCTTTGAGACAATCGAAGAGCAACTGCAAGTATTGTTCGGCTCCCCCATCGCTGACCAAGCCGAAGATCTGATGGAGACAGTTGACAAGGACCAAGAAATGATCCAATACGCCCTCGAGCTTGGCCAAGCCTTTGAGCGCCAAGACCTCGAGAAGGTAAACCAACTGATGACCAATTCGGAATGTGGCATGTCGGAGAAATCACGCAAAGCCCTTATCACCGACCGCAACCACAATTGGGCCAACAAACTGCAGATGCTGTTGCCAATGCGCAACCTGTTCATCGTTGTAGGTTCGGGACACCTGCTTGGCGACGAAGGATTAATCCAACTGCTGCGCAACCTCGGCTACACTGTAGAACCCGTCAAACCGTAAATCAAAGGTCCAAAAACCCAATACCTAACACCAACGGTCCAAAAGCTAAAAACCAAAGACCAAAAACCATCCTATGATACGGATTGATAACGTAACATTCGCCTACCCGCATAATCTGCCAGCTATCACCAGTGCCTGGGCAGAGATCCCTGAGGGGATACAACTATTGCTCGGGCAAAACGGAGCCGGCAAGACCACCCTGCTAAAGTTGATTTGCGGCATGCTGATACCGCAGAGCGGATGCGTGCTAATCGACGGCCAGTCGATGTCAAAGCGTTTGCCTACACAACTGCAACGCATCTTCTTCATCTCTGACAATGAATTGATGCCGCTTGCCACCATACAACAGATGGTGCTAAGGCATGCGCCTTTCTATCCCACATTCTCGCTTGAGCGCCTGCAAGAAAACCTGCAAGCCTTCGGCCTCTCAGGCGAGGAGAAACTCGCCGACCTCTCGCTTGGGTTCCGCCAAAAGTCAAACATCGCCTACGCTCTGGCTCTCGGTACCGAAGTGCTACTGCTCGACGAACCCACCAACGGCATGGACATCTTTGCAAAAAAGACCTTCAATCGTCTCCTCGCCTCCAATATCCAGCCATCGCAAACCATCATCGTGGCTACCCACTCGCTTCACCCCATGCGCAACCTGTTTGACGGAGTGACTGTGCTAAACCATGGCCGAATAGAACTCTCCGCATCCATCGAAGACATCACCAAGCGCTTGGCGTTTGTCACCTCGCCGACCCTGCCTCAGAGCGCGATTTATTTTGAGAGTGATGTCAATGGGTTCCACTCAATCGTACCCAATCCAGGGGGAGCAGACTCGAGTGTAGATCTTGAGTTGCTCTACGGCGGCATTGTCAGCGACCGAGGCCCACAAATTCTCAACTTCTTTACACCCCAAGAAACATGTCAGCAGAATCAATAACCCTCAATCCCGACCGCTTCAGCTGGCGCAGAGTATGGATGATTTTTCAGCTCTATTACCCAGCTCTGAAAAAACAAATCATCTGCTTCCCCTTGGTTTCACTCGCACTGATGTGGATCGGAGTACTGTACTACCGCATGGGCTGCGACTTGGAGATGTCGTTGTTGATGCCCGTGGCAGCCGCCAGTGCAATGTACTACGTGGCCCCGATTGGAATAGCGCGGCGCGACTTCAAGCCTATCAGCGCTCTGTTACCTGTCACCGCCAGTGAGAAAATGACCTTCCTGCTGCTCTATTTCGGCTTGTTCATAGCCGTAGAAATCAATCTGTCGATAATCATCTCTGCCTTGATAGTGCTGCCGCCCATACCCAATGGACCATCAACCCTGTGGGACATCATGACCGGCTTTGGCAAACATTATCCTCCCGTGTTTTTAGTCATCTCATGGGGACCTGCCCTGGCAATTTTGCTATGCGTGCTCTACACCGTGGTGACAGTAAAGCGCAATCGCGTATTCAAAGGGCTCCTGGCTTTTGTGGTAGCCCTGATTTTACTGATGCTGGTAGGGGGAATAATAGGATTCATCGTCGGAATGTTAGAAGGCTATGGATATCTCCCCGACTTGGGGCTTTGGAATAATTATGCTAAAACCCTCACACCAAGATTTACTTACATCTTGATGGTTGTAGAATTTGTATTCTCTCTGCCTATTGTGGCAACATATTTGGTATTGCTTTACAAAAAACTCCAACGCAGTGGATTTTAAGACCGATAAACCGATATTTCGGCAGATAGTAGACCTGTGCTACGCTCGTATACTCAGCAGCGAATGGTTGCAGGGGCAGAAGATTCCCTCGGTGCGCGAGATCGCTGTGGAGCTGTCGGTCAATACTCGCACTGTGCTCAGCGCCTTCGACCTGCTGCAAGCATCAGAGATAATCGCGCCCAAGCGAGGCATGGGATTCTATCTGGCCGATGACGCAGTAGAGCGAGTAAGAGGCGAACTCAAGAAAGAATTTTTTGACAGCACTCTGGTTGAAACCTTTCTTCGCATGGAGCAATTAGGAATCTCAATGCAAGAAGTAGTGCAATGCTATGCCGATTGGTCAGCCTCGACACCCGAGGCCCCGTTAATTGAAAAAATACTAATACAAAAATGAACATACTCGAAGCCAACAACATCGTAAAAGACTACACCGGCCACCGCGCTCTCGACAATGTGTCAATCGCGGTGCCGCAAGGCAAAGTCTACGGTCTGCTCGGCCCAAACGGAGCCGGCAAGACCACCCTAATCCGCATCATTAACCATATCACCGCACCCGATAGCGGCGAAGTAATATTCGACGGTCATCGCCTGACCCAGGACGATGTCACCCAAATCGGATACCTGCCCGAGGAGCGAGGACTATACAAAAAAATGCGTGTGGGCGACCAAGCCCTGTTCTTCGCCCAACTCAAGGGCCTCAACCGCAACGAAGCTGAGAGAGCGCTGCGCGAGTGGTTTGACCGCTTTGACATCTCATCATGGTGGGGCAAGAAAGTTGAAGAACTCTCCAAGGGCATGGCCCAGAAGGTGCAATTCATCGTGACCGTGCTGCACCGACCCAAGCTGCTGATTTTTGACGAACCATTTTCTGGCTTTGACCCTATCAATGCCCAGTTGCTCAAGAATGAAATCCTAAGACTGCGCGATGAGGGTGCTACGGTAATCTTCTCAACTCACAATATGCCGAGCGTTGAGGAGCTATGCGACCATATCACGCTGATCAACAATTCGCACAATATCCTCACTGGAGATGTTGAGGAGTTGCGTTCGCGCTATGGCCGTGACAAATATGTACTGTCATATCAAGGCGACCCCAACGCTTTGGCACAAGCCCTGGCCACGAGCTGCCGCGAGATACAGATGCTCGACCAAGACAAGAACCAACGCCACACAATGGAAATCAGCCTTATCGACAGTGATGCGCGTCGCAATGCAATCGCCGAGGCCAACAAAGCAGTCGAACTATTCTCATTCCAGCCCAAGCTGATGTCGATGAGCGACATATTCATCAAGGCTGTGGCCGAATCAAACGAAACCCTACCACCGGAGTTCAACCCTCAAATGATAACCTCAAATGAAATCTAACCTATATCTTATCATACGCCGAGAATATCTCGAGAGAGTCAAGACCAAGAGCTTCATCATCACCACCATATTGATGCCGCTCTTGATGCTCGCCCTAATGTTTGTGCCAGCATTGGTGATGATTATGGCCGAGCCAGAAAGCAAGACCATCGCTGTGGTCGATAATAGCGGCATCATATCCAATTCGCTCGATGGCACCAAGGACCTGGTGTTTGTGCCAGTCAACAACGCAGACACCGAGGCGCTCAAGAAAAACAATGATTATGACGGCATACTGATTATTGGCAGTGATCTGATTGAGAATCCATCAAACGTGCAACTGTATACCCACAGCGCATCGTCTATGGAGACCGAGGGGTACATCACCAACCAACTGAGCCAGGCTGTGCGCAATGTGCGGCTACAGAAATACGAGATTGACAATCTGGCACAAATCCTGGCTGATGCCAAGGTGAATGTGAAGATGAGCACCTATCGCCTCGACAGCGCGGAAGAGAAAGAGACCTCATCAACTGCTTCCTACCTGATAGGCTTGGTGATGTCGATGATGCTATACATGTTCTTGCTCATCTACGGCCAAATGGTGATGACCTCGATCATTGAAGAGAAAAACAATCGCGTGCTCGAGGTTGTTGTATCCTCAGTCAAACCCAAAACTCTGATGCTTGGCAAAATCCTCGGCATCTGCGCTGTAGCTATCACGCAGATACTGATATGGGGAGTGATCATCAGCGCTTGCAGCGTATGGCTCATGCCTCTGCTCACAGCCAAGATGCCAAGCGATGAGGTGGATCTGATGGTTGCCGTTGGCCAACTTGGCGACTTGGGTTATGTGCTTGGCATGTTTGGATGCCTCACCCTGTTCCTCATCGGCGGATTCATGCTCTACTCATCGATGTATGCCGCTATTGGTTCGGCTGTCGATAACATCCAGGATGCCTCGCAGCTCACCTCGATTGTGATGGTGCCAATTATTCTGGCATTCATCTTCTCGATGACAGTGGCTCAAGACCCCAACTCATCGATGGCCGTATGGCTGTCAATCATCCCCTTCACCTCGCCAATGGTGATGATGGCTCGACTGCCTTTCGGCATCCCAGCCTGGGAGATTTGGGTATCGCTGGCAGTGCTCTACGCCTCATTCTTTGTAATGGTATGGCTCTCAGCCAAAATCTACCGCGTAGGCATATTCATGTATGGCAAGAAACCCTCAGTCAAAGACCTGGTTCGCTGGGCCCAGTATAAGTAATGAGTAATAAGTAATAGGGCAATACCCTCCCGGTTCTGTGGCGAGCCGCTTAGCGGCTCGCTCCTAAAATAAATATCACCATGACAATCAAAGATATGCGCCAAAAGCTCACCGAGCTCCTTACACCGGCGGTGGGCGACACCGAGGCCAAAGCCATGGCCGATACTATAATAATGGACATCAAGGGCTGCTCCCAGCTCGACCTGGCCATCAATTCGCATCGCGACTTGCTGCCCGACACCGAAAAGCGAATGCTCGACGCGGCGCAACGGGTCATCAATGGCATGCCGCTGCAATATGCCCTGGGCGTAGCCTCATTTCATGGCCGTATGTTTGGGGTAGATGCCTCAACGCTTATCCCTCGGCCTGAGACCTCGCAATTGGTGGATATCATTGAGAAGGATTGGCAAGGCCAGTCTGACCTGCGCATCCTCGATATCGGCACTGGCAGTGGCTGTATCGCCATCTCGTTGGCCCTCGACTTGCCTTTCTCGCAAGTCACGGGCATTGACATCTCTGACCGCGCCCTCATTCGCGCACAGGCCAACGCAAAGCAGCTAAAGGCCCGGGTAGAATTTCTCAAAGCCGATGCGCTGCACATCGAGCAGTCGGCCGTAAAGGATAAGCACTGGAACATCGTGGTGAGCAATCCGCCCTACGTCTTGATGAGCGAAAAAGCCACGATGGAGACAAGAGTCACCGAGCATGAGCCGCCCACTGCCTTATTCGTGCCTGACAGCGACCCAGTGAAATTTTACAAGCCCATAGCAGAGTACGCTTACCGCACACTTGAGCCGCAGGGTATGCTATATCTTGAGTGCAATCCCCTGAGCATCAAGCAAGTGTTGGATACTGTCAAGCAGGCGGGATTTTCCGACCCACGCTCTCTGCTCGACTACAAGGGCAAATTAAGATTTGTCATAGTTAAGAAGGATTGATATGGCCATTCTCGACCCCGATAAAGCCAGAATCCGGCTTGAGACCCTCTGCGCCAAAGCCGAGCATTGCGAAAGCGAGATGCGCAAGAAACTCGCCCAATGGGGAGTGCCGGCTCGCGATGCCAACGATATCATCGAACATCTAAAGCGCAACAAATTTGTCGATGACAGCCGATTCGCTCAGGCTTATGTCATCGACAAGATGCGCTTTGCCCGCTGGGGAAAACGCAAAATTGCAATGGGGCTGCGCACCAAGGGCATCCACTCAGATGTGATGCAAGAGGCGCTTGCCTCATTGCCTCAGCAAGAGTACACCGATATCCTGAAAGCGCTTATGATAGTCAAAGCAAAGTCTGACCCCCAGATGGTTCTCACCTTCGAGGGGCGCACTCGCCTGTATAGATTCGCATTGCAACGCGGATTCGAGCCTGAGCTCATTTCCCAATGCATCAAGCAGTTGTTACTTTCCCAATCTTCCTGATTTGGCAGAATCTATCATTTGCCATTCGGGCACAATGTAAATCTCGACACGCCGATTCTTGCTGCGATTCTCCATCGAATCATTGGGGGCCAATGGGTCGTCAGGCCCAATGCCGAAAGGTATAAGGTTGGCATCGGTGCGCTTGGCCTCTTGCTCGAGAAATGCGTCGATAGCGTTGGCTCGATTCTCGGTCAGCGCTTCGAGGTAGGCCGGTTCGCCCGTAGCATCGCTGTGCACAGCCACCACCACCTTATACATTGTCGGATATTTCAGCAAGTCGACAAAGGGACGCAGATATCTTTTGCCGCTCTCTTTCAGCACTGTCTCGTTGGGATTGAACAGCGCAGCGCATGGCAATGTCACCATCACTACCTCGCCATCACGCACCAACTGGGCTTGCATATTATGCTTGACCAGCGACTGCTGGATTTCGGTCAGATGATTGCGTATTCCCTTTTGGGCCTTGGACGGCACCACCGGGGTGTCGATAGCGTCGCCGAATGTAGTATCCCCTTGCGGCTGCGCCTCGCCTCCCGCGGCTTGCGCCGGGAGCAGGAGGCAGAGGGCAGCCGTTGCCAGCAGGGCCTGTCGCTTAATCTTTGTCAAGCTCATCCTCATAGTCGAGTTCAGACTTTACGATAGTCTCCACATCGTGGACGGAGAGGGGCGATTGGCGGTCTTTGGCCACCATTTTCTTTACATAAGCCAAGAGGTCGGCCAAGTCGAGCTCATCGGGACCGTCTTCGTCAAGGTCCATGTTGAGAAACCCGTTTTCGTCATAATAGTCCCAGATCATATCGATGACGTTGAGAATCTCATCATCATCGAGATCTTTGGCTGTTTCAGCCGGCAAGCGCTTGCGGATGTAATCGATAGCGGCTTGTTCGTCGTAATCTTTCATTGTCTGTTGAAATATGTTCGAGATAGTGTGGCGCCTTTTTCTCTGTTTATTGGCGCCTTTCGGTGGCAAATTTACAAATTTTTCTTTAATTGCACTATCCCCAATAGATTATTATTTATCCAATGTCGATTTTTTTCAAAATCTCGGCCTAAATCCTCAGAAATCCACGGTCAATCTCACATTCAGCTGGCGACGCGTCAGGTAGTTGGGCACCGCATATTGTATGCCATTGACATCAGTCACCCAGTAATAACTGCTAACATTACTGATATCCAACAGGTTGAAAACGTCTAAACCCAGCCATACGCCCTTGAGCTTGCCAGCGATGCCGCTGCGGCGCGGTTCGCCCTCAGCTCGCGGCGATAGCAAAGCGTAGCTGAATCCAATGTCCAAACGCTTGTAGGCTGGCATGCGGAAATAGCTCTGGTCGCGTGTCAAGCGCGGCGAGGTCGTGGGTATGCCATCTGAGAGAATGCCACGCAGACTAAATTTCAGCTTGGGGTAATTTGGGAAAAAGTCTGTGAAATATATGGCGAGATTATAACGGCGGTCGGTGGGTCGCGGCACCTTCACTCCGTTGAGATCCTCCTGTGTCTTCATCAGCGAGAAGCTAATCCAAGAATCAGAGCCTGGCACAAACTGGCCGAACAGCTTGAAATCCAAGCCCATAGTGTAGCCGCTCGAAGAATTTACGCCAGTGTACACAACCTTGAGATTGTCAACCTCGTAAGGAATTAGGTTGCCCAATATCTTATAGTAAGCCTCGCCTGATAACTTGAATGGTCGACCCCAAGCGCGGAAGGTGTAATCGGTGCCAAAGATGAACTGGAAACTGCGCTGCGACTTGATATCGCGGTTGAGTTCGATGATAGTGTTACCCAGCTCATCGACCACCGGCATGCGGTATTCCTTGAAGAATGGCGACTGGTAATAGAGACCAGTAGCGAATCGGAACGACCAGCGCGGAGCCTTGGATGGCACGAAAGTGGCAGTGATGCGCGGACTAAACAGGAATTCCTTGTTGAAATCCCAATACGACAGGCGTATGCCGCCATTGATGTTGAGATAGCCGGCCGAGGTGTCGAGGCGATAGGTATCCTGGGCATAGAATGCGTAGCGGTTTGAGGCTATCTCATTGTCGGAATAAGAATTGTAGAATACTTGCAGCACATCAGGATTGAGCGGCAAGGAATAGCCAGCCGAATCATGGAGCTCCCATTCGCGTGAACGCTCGGTAATCTTTTCATGATTGAATTGCATGCCATATTCCAAAGTATGGCTATTCAGGCCCGTTGCGCCTCTCAGTCCTATAGAGAACACTGAAGCCTTGAGCCTGTTGCGAGCATGCTCCAGATACTTGCCTACGCCGAGTTCTCCGCCTACGGTGCTACCCTCCGAATCGCTGCCTCCGGCTTGGTCAAGCCAATATTCGCCCGAGATGTCATACGATACCAGCTCGTTGGTGAGGAAACCCGAAGTCAAAAGCGAGAAGTGATTAGCCTTGTTAGGACTGTATGTGAGATTGAGTGCGCCAAAGAAGGTCTCGAATTTGTCCTTCTCTTGCCCATCAAAGTAAACCTTGAATTGCTTGGCGTCGGTCGAGGTACCGAAACTTGTCTCACGCGTTGCTGGCACGAATTTGTAGTCATTGATGGCGATGTTGCCAAGGAATGAGGCCTTGAACTTGTCCGATGCTTTCCAGGTCATCGAGGTTTGATAGTCGAAATAGCGAGGGTCGTATTCGCCTTTATCCTCCATCGATGAGAGCAACGAAGAATTGGCCTTGTACCTCACCCCATGCAGCATCGAGAAATGGCGCGACGAGGCCCCTATCGCCACATTGCCTCCCATCAGCGAGGCACCTACGGTACCCTCAAAAGCTTCGGGTTCGCGGTAGGTAATGTCAAGTGCCGACGACATCTTGTCAGCATACTGAGCCGGGAAGCCGCCAGTCGAGAATTTCACCGACCCTACCAGGTCGGGATTGATAATAGAGAGGCCCTCTTGCTGACCCGAGGTCACAAGCAAGGGGCGGTAGACTTCTACACCATTTATATATACGCTGTTTTCGTCATAAGTGCCGCCGCGCACCGAGTACTGGCTCGACATCTCATTGCTCGATGCCACGCCGGCCATCGTTGAAATCATCGACTCAACGCTGCCGCCGCTCACATCGGGCGCCAATCGGTAATTGTCGATATTGATGTCTTGCATTTGGCCCACCTGCTTGCGTATCTCAGTCACCTCGACTCCACCCAGGCTGTAGCTCTTGGGGGTCATCTTTACATTGACGGTGACTTCGCCTTTGGGTTCGATCAGTCGGCGGTTAGCCTCTTCGTATCCGATGCAGCTGAACACGAGGCGCAGCGTGTCGGTATCGGCCACTGTCAGGGTATAGTCGCCATTGAGGTTGGTCATGGTGCCAATGGCCGTGCCCTTTACCTTTACGGCCACAAATTCGAGCGGCTCATTCTCTTCTTGCGTCACTTTGCCGTGGATAGTCACAGAGGCATAGCCCTGGGTCATTGCCAGCAGCCACGCCATTGCCAAAGCGATTATGCGCATTCTTTTAATCATACCCTTTACTAACGAGTTTATCCCCTTTAAATTGTGTTTTCATACCCAGTGGCCCCCTACCTTTATTTAATTGAGATGAAATGTTTCCCAATTGGGAAAAAAGAATTAATTTTGCATATACTTTCTCAATCTTACCACCATGGGAATATTTGACGGAACATATTATTTCGGTAGTAACAACAATAACGACAACACCCTATACTCAAAAGCCCTAAAGGCGACCGAGGCCCTGATGGATTGCTACAAGGCTATGGACAACAATAAGCAGGTCAAGGATGCCCTGCTCAGTCAGCCACAACTCAAGGCCATCAACCATAGCGAATTCCCATCAATATTCAAGACCAAAAGCATCGCTGTGCTGGCATTTGACGACCTGCACAAGGTGTTTAAGGGACTTGGCCAGGATTGCCTGCAGGACGATGACGAGGGGTTGATTCTCGGCATAATGTTGTTGCGCCTGTTTATGTCGTCAGAGAAGACATGGGAGAACGAAAGCCTAACCCGCATGGCCCATGCCCAAGGCATAACCACCAACCTATACGACTCGATGCGCCGATGCATCAACATCGAATACGACCCCGACCGCTTTCTCCTCATCGACCTGCTGCGCACCCAAGGAGTAGACGAGGAATTTGTGCACACCTATGCTGTGCGCCTTTACCAATTTGCCACTCTGATAGCCCAAGCTGACAATGAGATAACCCCAAAAGAGAAAGAATGGCTGGCTCAAATCCTCGCTATCTCTGATGGCACTCTGCCCCCTCCCTCAAAATATTTCCACCCCAAGGAGCATCCGGGCGATGAGGCTCAAAAGGAAGAAGAAGCCGAACAACAGACCGAAATCATTGAGCATCCTATGGAGGAACTCAAGGCTCTAATCGGCTTGGAGAATGTGAAGAAAGAGGTGCAAAACATCTACAATCTGGTCAAAATCCAAAAGATACGTTCTACAAAGGGCCTTAAAACCTCATCTATCAGTTATCACTGCGTATTCACCGGCAATCCCGGCACTGGCAAAACCACCGTGGCGCGACTGATAGCGCAGATTTACCGCGAATTGGGAGTGCTGAAAAAGGGCCATCTCGTAGAGACCGACCGCTCGGGCTTGGTAGCTGAATATGTGGGCCAGACTGCAGTGAAGACTAATCGCATAATAGACACCGCGCTTGATGGCGTGCTATTTATCGATGAGGCTTATGCCCTGCTCAATCCGGCTCGCGAGGATTTTGGAGCCGAAGCCATTGCCACCCTGCTCAAGCGCATGGAGGACAATCGCAATCGCTTGGTGGTGATTCTGGCTGGTTATTCCGACAGGATGACTGATTTCATCAACTCCAACCCGGGTTTGCAGTCCCGATTCAACCGCTACATACATTTTGATGACTACTCGGTGTCAGAACTGATGGAGATCTACAAATACAATCTCGAAAAATTTGACTACAAGCTGACCGACATGGCCTATCTCAGGCTGCTCAACACTCTGGCCCAGGCCGTGGCATCAAAGGACAAGAATTTCGGCAATGCCCGATTTGTGCGCAACCTGTTTGAGAAGACCCTCGAGCGCCAAGCCAACCGCCTCGCTGTCCTCGACAACTACTCCGAAGAAGACCTCTCAGAAATCCTCCCCGACGACATCCCAGAGTGAAAAATGAAGAATGAAAAATGAAGAATGAAAAATGGCCTTCCGGGAGGGAGCCCAGCCTGAAGGCCATTTTTCATTTTTCATTCTTCATTATTCATTTGTATAGCCATTTTTCATTTTTCATTCTTCATTATTCATTTGTATAGCCATTTTTCATTATTCATTTTTCATTATTCATTTTTAGGCCGAGTGTGGTATCTTCTCTTTGGCCTCATTGTAATAATTCCAGATGCGGTTGACATAATCCACAGTCTCTCGACCTCGCGAATAACCATATTTTACTACCGGGTCGCGGTAATATTTTTTGTTCATCTTCATCAGCATAGCCTTCTCTACATTGCCATCCCACTTGGTGGAATCGTAGCCGTATTTCTTGGCGAGGGCTATGGCATCGAGCACATGGCCCGGGCCGGCATTGTATGCCGCCATCACAAATTTCTGCCGCTCCACCGGGTCGGGCACTTTTGATGCCAAGATGCCGTCATAATTGTTGAGAATCTTCACTGCCGTCTCGATTGATCGTGAGGCGTTGGTTGTCTCTGACTGTTTCAAGCCGAACTGCTTGGCAGTCTTAGGCATAATTTGCATCACACCTTTTGCGCCTGCCCATGAGCGAGCCGTGGTGTCAAATTTGCTCTCAGCGTAGGCCTGAGCCGCCAACAGGCGCCAGTCCCATTGAGTGCCCTCGGTGTGCTGTTTGAACAAGTGGTCGAATGGCGAAGCGTAGCCGTTCTTGAAGTTGCGGTCAAACTTGGCGCCCTCGACGGGGAAATTCTTGAGCGAGTCGAAATATTTCTTCAGAATCTCGGTCTCGATCTCGCGCGGTTTGGGTTCGCCTACCCAATGGTCGATGGTATCAGCAAACCATTTCATATCGGGAGCCACGGCCCAGCGGGAATTCTCGGGCATGCCCAGAGCCAAGGTAATGTTAAGCTCTGGATAGTAGGTCTTGTTATACTTTGCGGTCTCGCTGTCGACAACAGCCAAGTGTATATCGCCTTTGGCCACTGATGCCAGCATATCCTCAGTTGCCAACGAATCAGAATCGACTGGGCGGATATTGATGCCTCCACCGAGCTTGTCATTTACTTTTTCGAGGGCGTCATAGCTCTTGGTGTCTTTCTCGACATACACAGTGCGGCCGATGAGCTGGTTAACATCAACAATCACAGTGTCGCCTGGCGGTTGCACCAGCACCTGCTCTATATGGGTCTCTGGCCCGCAAGGCACTACTCGGCGCTTGTATTCAGAATTTACTGGGATTTGAGCCGCGATAAGAATCGACATGCCGGAATCAACGAGCTCGATTGCCTCATCGATCGAATTGACAATCATCCAGTTAATTACCAGGTTGTGCTCTTCGGCAAGTTCCTCCATCAGGTCATAGTCATAACCCATGATGGTATCGCGGTAGTAGAAAAACGACACTGGCCCATACAGGGTAGCCACATTCAAGGTGTCGGGGATGTAATGCGTGGTCCGTGATGAACCACAGCTCGTGCTCAAAAAGGCTGGGGCCGAAAGCAACAAAGCCAATGCCAATAGCACGTAGAGGGGGATTCGTCGTTTCACAAATAGTTGAATTTTTGGTTACACGTGGTGGGCCGCAATTGACCGCTTTTAACTTAATAACGATTAAAAGGCGATATGGATTAATTATCCCGAATATTTTTTTTATTGACCCATTGTTGCGCCTCTCCGAGGCACCCAGCCCCACCACACCAATAACCCCAGGTAGGCATGGCGCTATCGCGCCAGCCAACCTGGGGTTTCCATTGTCAGGCCTCTCCGAGGCCATAACTACCTCACGGTGGTGACCATCTGGGTGGGGGTGAAGGTCTTTTTTGAGGAGCCGGGGGTGTATTCGGCATCGACGGTGATGTCATAATACTCGGTGCCACCGGTCAGGGTACCGCCGGTATAAATGGTATAGGTACCATTGTTGGTAATTCCTGGCGATGAGAACAGCATCTGCCCAGACACCGACTTGGGCGACTTGAACGACAACACCTGTTCGCCCGATGGATTGGTAATCGTATATGTCGTACCATTTGAGAACGAGGTGGTACCATACAGCACCACCCTCTGTGTGCATGCGCTGGTGGTCGGCGTTGAGTTATCTCCGCCGAGACCAACAATTATGCCGCCAGTGATGGCAAAACGATTGTTGTCACAGTCGATTCCGCCTTCGGGCGACGATGTGCCAACAGCGATAACAACTCCGCCCGAAATGGTCAATGTGCCATTTGAATCAATGGCATCATTACCCGAAGCCAAGCAGCGGATTACGCCTCCGGCAATCTCGATATGCGTGGCCGCATTGATGCAATCATCGTAGGTCGAGATATTGATATCACCGCCGTTGATAGTGAGCGTAGCCTTGCTCTCGAGGCCCTCGCCTCCGTCTTGCGATGACGACAGGGTCAGTACGCCATCGTTGACGGTGAGGTTGCCCAGAGCCTTGATGACCTTGGGATTGGCATAGTCTTCGTTCTGGTCGAAGCCACCACCACCGGGACCCCAGCCGCCTCCGCCACCGGGATTATTGCCACCTCCGCCGCCACCAGGACCAGCGGCGGCTGGCCATCCGCCAGCTTGGCTCTCTGAGATGCGTGCGCCAGTGGTCTTGGCATTGATCGTGGGACCGCCTTCGGCATTGCCAATCACAATCTCCACATCTGCCTTGATGCCCTTGCCAGCGCTGCCGCTATTGGAGATGTCGAATGTGCCGCCATACAGATAGATATTGGCGTCGCCTGTGATGGCTGTGCAGCAATAGGTATCATAATTATTGTTGGCATCGGTATAGACCACGCCGGCGCCCGACTGCTCAATCTGGAAATCTCCGCCGTAGATGGTGATGTCGCCATCAGCAGAAATGCCTTTTGAACCGCTGCCGGTCGATTTGATCTTGACTGTGCCTCCATTGATAGTCACATAGTCATCGCTCTTGATCACGGTGCAATAAGATGGGTCGCCATCTGTCACCACGGCTGCGCCTGAGGTATTGGCGGTAATCGAGCCGCCGTTGATTATGATTCCCTCTTTCGACTTCAGGCCTTTGCCCTGAGCCGAAGAAACGGTCAGGGTCACATCGCCATCCTCCATTTGGATTATGCCGTCAGCTTTGAGAGCCTTGACATCATCAGCGCTGATATTGATGTCGACAGTGCCGCCATTGATGAGGAGAGTCGAATCGTCGGCATCGATGCCATCGCCCGTGGTGAGTTGCGAAACATAGCTGCCGCCATCGATTGTGATGCCGCTGCCATGCAATCCATCGTTGGCAGCCGACAATACCTCGACCGTGCCGCTCTCAAGCGTAATGCGCTTCTCGCTGCAAACAGCATGCTTAGAGTTAGCCTTGATTTGCACCGAGCCCTCGCCCTTGATAGTCAGAGCTTTTGACGAATAGATGGCACTTTTCTCTTTCTCGCCATCAGGGGTGTCGTATTCCGCGCTGTCCTCGATGTAATTACTACCCGACAGGATAAGTTGGCACTTGGCGCTAACTTGCAGATTCACCGCGCTTCCGCTCTGGTTGGTGATCGAGGCATCAGCCAGGGTCACATACACCGGGATATCGCCATACACCTTGACTTGGCCATCTGTGGTGGTGCCGGTCACTGTGAAAGCGAAGCTCTCCATATCGGCAAAACTGTCGCCCAGGGTAATGGTCACATGATCGCCATCGGCAGCCACGGTCAGGCCTTGCATAGCCGCATCGGCGAAATATTCAGGGCAATAGAATCTCGGAGCCGAACCGCTGAAATCCAATACGCACTCGACTTCGGTCTCGCCAAAGGTCACATCTTGGAGCGCAGCGGTTGCGACTGTGCCCAAGACGGCATTGCCTTGCATGACTTTTACCTCAGAATAATCTGACGAATACAGGATATCGACATCGGTCTCAGGCTGTACGCCCATGCTCAGGCCCGAATCGGCATTAAGCCAAACGATATCGTAAGCCGCTGCCACGAGAGCGGCGCCCAGTGTAAGGGTAATGATTGGTAGCCGCTTCATTTCAACAGTATTTTTGAGGTTACGGTATTGGTCTTAACTACATACACGCCAGCGGGCAACTCCTTGATTTTCAAGATGCCGTTTGTCGACTTGCCGCACAGGCGCCCTGCCGAGTCATACATCTCGATAGGTCCGCCATCGCCACTGTAGATGACTCCATTTTTGACCGTAAAGGCCAAGGGAGTCACTACTGCCTCAACGCCTGCGCCACCGGAAAAACCAATCGACTTAAACTCATCGGCGCTTACATACACTTGAGTGCCATCAGTCATCATGACTGTGGCATCGCCCTGGGTCGATAGCACAATGCTCGACACCTGGTCAGAATCATAAGAGCGATTGCCCCCTGATTCGCGCACCACCACTGTGAAGGCGTGCGCCATAGCCATAGCGCTCGCAAGCAGCGCCACGGCCATCATACGTTTCCAATTTTTCTTCATCAGCCAACATTATTTTTAGTGTCGAGTTATGAGTGATGAGTTATGAGTTCTCCCCACAACCGTTATTCACTATTCACTATTCACTATTACTTATTACTTATTACTTATTACTTATTACTCATTACTTATTACTTATTACTTTTTACTTTTGCCTTTTGACTTTTGACTTATTACTTTTTTATTCCTCCCTTTAGTCCTTTGCCCATCGAGAAGATATTTTGGTCATAGCTGACAGTCTTCTGTTTCAGGTCGCGGCTGCGCTTCAGAGCCAGGGCCACAAGGCGGTCCATCAGTTTGTCGAAGGGTATGCCGGTTGCCTCCCACAGATAGAACGACAAACTGCCCGGTATGGTATTGATCTCGTTGACGTAGATGTTGCGGTTGTCGCGGTCGATGATCATATCCACGCGGCTCACTCCATGGCACGACAGCACGCGGAATGTCTCGCCAGCGAGGAACTGAATGCGCTTGGTCTCATCCTCGGGCAAGTCGGCGGGAATGCGTTTTTTGGCCGACTGCATGCCCTTCGAGCTCTTGGTGCCACCCATGTATTTGTCTTGGTATGAGAGGATTTCGCCGCTCTTGATGGGTTCCTCGAGTACTGAAGCTTGGTATTCGTTGCAATCGCCGAGCACAGAGCAGTTGATCTCTTGCAGATTCTCGACCATGTGCTCCACGATTATGCGCTGCGAATATTTCTCAGCCTCAGTGACATGCTCGATCAGAGCCTCGCGGTTGGCGGCGCGGCCAATGCCTACACTCGAACCAAGATTAGCCGGCTTTACGATTACGGGATAACCGAGTTTGTCCTCAATCTTCTTGACTATCTCATCGCGGCGGTTGAACCATTCCTTGTCAGTGAACCATACATAGTCGACCACCGGGATGTCGCAAGCCTGGAGTATCATCTTCATGGTGATTTTGTCCATGCCGTTGGCCGATGCCAAGGTGTTACATCCGGCGTAAGGGATGCCCATCGAATCGAGGATGCCCTCAAATGTTCCGTCTTCGCCGTTGCTGCCATGCAGCACTGGCAGAGCCACATCGAGGGTGGTCACCACGAGGCTCTGGAACATCTTCTTCTGCTTGCGGTACAGGTTGAAGTCGCCGTAGCTCGGTTCCATATAGACCTCTTCGCATTTCTCGAGCAGGGCTGGTATGTCGCGGTAGTTTGAGAGTTCGAGCAGAGCCGGACCGGTGTACCACTTGCCCTGCTTGCTTATATATATAGGTGTAATGTCATATTTCTCCTGGTTGAGAGCGTTGATGGCCTGGTTGGCCGAAATCACTGAGATCTCATGTTCGGTCGAGCGTCCTCCAAAGAACACTCCTACATTTGTTTTCATATCTACTAATTTACTCTTTGATGGGATTTAGGAATCTTAGGAACCCTAGGAAACCTACCCCTCTATTACTTTTGACTTTTGACTTTTGACTTTTGACTTATTTAAAAGTGTCTGGCAGGTCGTTCTCGTAGAGCACGGTGTCGCCGGCCTTGGCCATCTTCAGCATCTCTTGCTGGGCCTCGGCAAAGGTTGCCGCTTCGATCAGCTGGGGCTTCTCCTCGAGCATTGCTGCTGCGGCATTAAAGCCCTCGACGATGGCTTTGCGGTTGTATTCGCCCACCACGATAGCAACGTCTACGCTGCGGGCAATCTCTTCGCCGAACTTCCGGTTGAGTTCTTCTTGGTCTTGCCCAAGCTCGACCATACCGGGGGTGATGATTATGCGCTTGCCGCCTTTCATGCCCGCCAGCACCTCGAGGGCCATCTTCGACCCCACCGGATTGCTATTGTACGCGTCGTCGATGATGGTAATTCCGGCCGGTGTGCGCTTCATACTCAATCGATGCTCCACCTGCTCGATATTCTCCACTGCGTAGCGTATCTTGTCCTTGTTCATGCCCAAGCGCAGAGCCACGATCACAGCCGCTACCAGGTTTGACACATTGCAACTGCCCACCAATCGGGTATGCAGGTCGATGACTTTCTTGCCATCCTTGTCATAAATGGCAAATGTTGTGCCTTGGGGAGTATACTGTATGTCAGAGGCATAATAGTCGGCGCCAGCGTCAGGGTTGGTGCTGTAGCGCAAGCACTCCACATTGTCGACCTTGCGCTCGGCGATAGGCTCGAAGTCGTTGTTGACCACTGCCAAACCATCAGCTGGCAGGGCATCGGCGAGTTCGAATTTTGTCCGCTGCACATTCTCAATCGTACCAAATGATTCGAGATGCTGAGGCCCAACAGCTGTGATGATGCCTATCTGCGGGTGCACCAGGTCGCAAATCTCCTTGATGTCGCCGCGCTGCTTGGCTCCCATCTCAGCGATGAAGATTTCATTGTACGGTTTCATCTGTTCTCTTACGGTGCGGATTACGCCGAGCGTGGTATTGAAATTGCCCGGGGTCATCAGCACGTCGAATTGCTCCGACAATATACGGTTAAGGTAGTGCTTGGTGCTGGTCTTGCCATAGCTGCCAGTGATGCCAATCACCTTCAGGTCGGGCATCGAGCGCAACATCTTGGCTGCCTCGTCGTAATATTTCTTGTTGATTCGTCGTTCTACCGGACCCAATAGCCAATTGGCTGCCAGCATATAAGCGGCGGCGCAGCAGAACACAAACACCAGAAATACAGCCACATTGAAGAATCGCTGCATCACCCCGCCACTGGTAGCGGCAAAGATGGGAATCAGCAGCGTAGCGGCCACCAGGAAGATAGTGGTGCCGTAGATGCGCTTGGCGCGGGCTGTCCACACCAGCGGTTTCTTGTAATGCTCAGTGCCAAGCCTCAGCATCACCCACGAGGCGAACAAGCCCACCAAGGTCATGCCCAGCCAATGAGGCATGATGGCCAAGAGGCACAAAAAGAATATTACCCAGCCTACCAGGTTGACCATGCTGGTGCTGTCCTTCGACTCGGCCATCCAATGCCGGAAGCGGTCGTTGCGGTACGAGTTCTGCTGTAGCATCATCAAGTCGCGCTTCATCTTCATCAGCGCGGCTATCAATGCGGCCACGGCCACAAGTATTGCGAAAACTGTCATAAGCAAATAGCTATTTATGTTGCCGGCGTCAAAAGCACAGGGCTTTGGCGCCGTGAAATTAAAACTTACAAAGTTAACGTTTTTCTCCAACATATTACCTAATATTTGGCCGAAAATTATTAATTTTGCAACACAAAACCGGAGACAGGATGCTCCTTAATCATCCCCACGCGCTTTTAAATAGTTATTGATGAGCAACAAACAACAGTTGGCAGCCGAGCGAAACGGATACTTCTGGTTCCTGATCGTCTTCCTGGGCATGCTTTCAGCTTTCGGTCCCTTTGTGACCGATATGTACCTACCCACTCTCCCCTCGATGGTCGAGGTGTTCCATACCTCAGAATCAATGGTGCAGTTGGGCCTCACCATATGAGTGCTTGGTGTGGCTGTCCCTCTTCTCGCTGGGCTTTATCTTCACCTCGGCATCGACTATGGCAATGGAGGCCGGACGTGTGTGTATCGGGGCCGCAGCGGCAATCGTGGGAGCTATTGGCTTCTTGATTGGCGGCATCGTGTCGCCTATCGTGGGCATGGGCAACATCCTGGTGACCACCAGCATAGTGTTTGTAAGCGGTTCGCTCTTCACTCTTTTCTTTGCTTACTATGTATATCTACGCAATCGCGGACAAAATGTGATTTGATATGGAATTGACCAACTCTCTACGCAAGACCTACGCCTCGCTCTCTACTACCAAGGGGCGCAACGCCACGGGCCTATTTATGGCCCAAGGCTCAAAGTGCGTACTCGACACTATCGACCATTTCGAGCTCGAGGCTCTACTCGCCACCGATGCTTGGGTGCGCGAGCATCCCGACTATGCCTCACGCGCTACGGTGGTCAAAAAGAGCGACTTGGAGCGAATATCCTCCCTATCCACTGCACCCGATTGCATAGCCGTCTACCAGATGCCCCCGTTGCCGCTCGATTTTACACCCAACCCTGACGAGTTGGCATTGGCGCTCGACTGCATACAAGACCCCGGCAATCTGGGTACGATCATACGTGTGGCAGATTGGATGGGGGTGCGGCAAATTTGGGCATCGGATGACACTGCCGATGTGTGGAATCCCAAGGTAGTGCAAGCCACGATGGGGGCCATCTCGCGTGTGCGGGTCAGCTATGTCGACCTGCCCGACTTGTTGTATCGCGCCGCCAAGCAGTCAATCCCTATCTACGGCACCTTCCTCAACGGCGAAAACATCTACACCGCACCCCTCACCCCCACTGGCATCATCGTCATGGGCAACGAGGGCAACGGCATCTCTCCCCTCTCAGCCGCCTCAATCACCCATCGCCTCTACATCCCCTCCTATCCCCCCGGCGCCCCCACCTCCGAATCTCTCAACGTGGCCATCGCCACCGCCATTACCCTCTCCGAGTTCCGCCGCCGCACAAACGCCTAATAACTTAAATCTTAACCACGAAGGTCACGAAGATTTTCACGAAGCTCACGAAGATTTTTCATGAAACTTGTGGATAAGGAGCGGCAAGGCCACGAAGCCGCTGACGCTTAGCGAAGGTCACGAAGACCATCCGGACAAACTTGAGTGTATGGATATGGAAGTCTATAAATAGTGAAAGTGATCAGTAATAGTAAAGTTTGATATGAAATATGAATGATTTTGAAAAGAAAGTAATTGGATGTGCTCTGGAGGTACATAAAGCCTTAGGCCCAGGATTACTTGAAAACTGTTATGAAGCATGTTTAGAGCATGAGTTACAACTAAATGGGTTTAAAGTAGAACGCCAAAAAGTATTGCCTGTACATTATAAAGGTATCACTGTAGATTCTGGTTATAAAATAGATCTTTTAGTTAATGATACCTTGGTATTAGAACTAAAAGCTGTAAGTGAGTTAGATGATGTGCATCTGGCCCAGACCCTCACCTATCTTAGATTAGGTAATTATCACAAAGGCCTACTAATAAATTTCAATGTAAATCTACTAAAGAATGGTATAAGGAGTGTCGTTAATTAATGTATCCCAATCTATCCGTATGGCCTTAGTCTAACCCTTACCCCATGTCCATCCGCATGGCCTTCGTGGCCTTCGCTAAGCGTCAGCGGCTTCGTGGCCTTGCGGCCCTTCCCAACGCAAAATCAAAGGAAAGAGTAAGCCTTCGTGGCCTTCGTGAACCCTTCGTGACCTTCGTGGTTAAATTTTAAAATAAACCGAATAGTTAAAGTGGCTAAGAAAGAAAAGACAGCATGGTTTTGCAGCGCCTGCGGCGCGCAGATCACCCGGTGGGAGGGGCGCTGCCCCGCCTGCGGCGAGTGGAACACCATGGTTGAAGAAAAAATCAAGGAGAAGCCCTCCCGAGCTTCCTCGGCCGTGCGCATCGCCACCTCCCGCCCCATAGCCGTGTCAAGCATCGAGGCCGAGGCCGAGACGCGAATCCACATGCCCTCCGAGGAACTAAACCGCGTGCTCGGCGGCGGCCTCGTGCCCGGCTCCATCGTCCTCATCGGCGGCGAACCCGGCATCGGCAAGTCCACCCTCGTGCTCCAAAACCTCCTCGCCATCAAGTCAAAGACCATACTCTACGTCTCCGGCGAGGAAAGCGCTACCCAGCTCAAGCTCCGCGCCGACCGCATCGGCCGAGGCTCCGACAACTGCTTCATCGTCTGCGAGACCTCGCTCGAAAACATCTTCGACCACATCGAGGCCGTTCAGCCCGGCATCCTCGTTGTCGACTCAATCCAAACCATCGCCACCGACACCCTCGAATCCTCGGCCGGCAGCGTCAGCCAAGTGCGCGAATGCGCCGCCCAGCTCCTCAAATACGCCAAAGAATCGGGCGTGCCGGTCCTCCTGATTGGCCATATCAATAAGGAGGGCAGCCTCGCAGGTCCAAAAGTGCTCGAGCACATCGTCGACGCCGTGCTACAGTTCGACGGCGACAACCACTACATGTACCGCATCCTGCGCCCTATCAAGAACCGCTTCGGCAGCACCTCAGAGCTGGGCATCTACGAAATGGGCCAAAAAGGCCTGCGCGAAGTCAAAAACCCCTCCGAGATGCTCCTCACCGCCCACGACCAAGAGCTGTCGGGCATCGCCATCGGCGTCACCATCGACGGCGCCCGCCCCTTCCTGATCGAGACGCAAGCCCTGGTCAGCTCGGCCGCCTACGGCACCCCACAGCGCTCGGTCACCGGATTTGACTACAAGCGCATGAATATGCTGCTCGCTGTGCTGGAGAAGCGCGTTGGTTTCAAGCTCGGCCAGAAGGACGTATTCCTCAACATCGCCGGTGGTCTGCGCGTCAACGACCCGGCTCTCGACCTGGCCGTCATCTCGGCCATCCTGTCGAGCAATGTCGACATAGCCATACCCCAGAGCACCTGCTTTGCTGGCGAGGTGGGCCTGTCGGGCGAAATCCGTCCCGTCTCGCGCATCGAGCAGCGCATCACCGAAGCTCACAAGCTCGGCATGGAAACAATTCTGATTCCCAAAAACAATCTTAAGGGAGTAAATGTTAAAAATCTAAACATTCGTATTCAAGAGGTTGGCAAGGTAGAAGAAGCTTTTCGCTGCCTCTTCGGTTGACCTCAGCAGCTGACATGGCCGAACAGAAAGAGTCATTCATAAAGCGCCTTGTACAAAAGGCCATAAAATTTTACGAGTATTGCACCACCGGCGTGTGGAGCGATACCCGCAGTTCGCTTAAAGTCAACATTATCAAGACTCTGAGCATTACAATCCGCTCTTTTCTCAACACTGACATACAGACCCAGGCGTGCGCCATGACCTACCGCACGCTCCTCGCCATCGTCCCGGCCCTGGCACTGCTCTTCGCCATCGGCCGTGGCTTCGGACTGCAAAATTTCCTGCAGGACGAGCTGTACAATATGTTTCCGAGCCAGAAGGATGCCATCCGCCACGCCTTGGCATTTGTCGATTCATACCTCAACCAGGCCAGCGAGGGCATATTCGTAGGCATCGGCCTACTCTTTCTGCTATACACGGTAATCAACCTGATGAGCAATGTCGAGGATGCCTTCAACCTGATTTGGAATGTCAGGCAGGGGCGCAGCTTCTGGCGCAAGATCACCGACTACACGGCCATGCTGCTCATCCTGCCGGTGCTGATGATTTGCGGCGGCGGCTTGGCAGTGTTTGTCAGCAACACGCTCCAGACGATTTTCCACTTCGGGTTCATGACGCCAGTCATCAAGGCGCTGTGCGAGATAGGCTATTTCCTATTCACTTGCCTATTCTTTGCCGCGGCGTTTATGATGATTCCCAACACCAAAGTCAAATTCAAAAATGCCATGATGGCTGGACTATTTACCGGCGTAGGCTTCTCGGTGCTGCAGTGGCTGTTTGTCAGCGGCCAGTTGTATGTGGCCAAGTACAATGCCATCTACGGTACGTTCTCGTTCCTGCCGTTGATGCTTATCTGGCTGCAGTTTGTATGGGTAATCTTCATGTCGGGCGCGCTCATCTGCTACGCCTCGCAAAATATCTTCCAATTCACCTTCAGCAATCAGATCCAGAGCATCGCGCCGTGCTACAAGGACAAGGTGACCGTAGCCATCGCCACGGTCATCGTGCAGCACTTCGTCAAGCGCATGTCGCCGGTTACTGACCTTGAGATTATCGCCGCCTACGGCATACCCTCGCGCTTAGTCACCTCGGTGATTGACAATCTGACGGATGCTGGCGTGGTGTCGAGAGTAATCATCGATGAGAAGCGCCAAATCATTGGCTATCAACCGGCTGTCGAACCCTCGCTGATCACCATCGATTATCTGCGCACCAAGCTCAACTCGATTGGATACCGCGATTTCATTCCCAAATTCGGCGACAATTTCCCGGGCGTAGTCCAGGCCATGGAGCAAATCGACAAGGCCCTCTCCTCCTCCCCAGCCGACACCCTCCTCTCCTCCCTCAAAATCACCACCCTCTCCAAATAATGAAAAATGAATAATGAAAAATTAAAAATAACCATCCGGATGGCCGGCCTGGGAGCCCAGGCGCCCTCGCAGGCCCGGTCAGCAACCCGAAGCGACGTGCTGCGTCAGCCTAGGGAGCCCAGGCGCCCTCGCGGGCCCGGTCAGCCGAGATTCAGGATGGCAGTGCGTAGCACGATTCTTGTCTGTTAACTATACCTTTGCATATCCATTTCAAGGAGGGACGGGAATGTT
>JAJBUH010000240.1 GCA_020860445.1 Bacteroidales bacterium
CTTGAAATGGATATGCAAAGGTATAGTTAACAGACAAGAGCCGTGCTACGCACTATCCATCCAGGGGCTACACAGAGGCGACCCTACGGGCCGCAGATATGCGCGTGGAGGGGTGAGCAGGGGATTAGTGGAGGAAGGTGACGATGAGGGCACCGAGGGAGATGGAGACGATGGTGGTAATGAAGCCGGCGAGCTGGAAGGAGTGGTTGATGAGGTAGCGGCCCACGCGGGTGGTGCCGGTGGGGTCGAAGCTGATGGCGGCGACGGTGGTGGGATAGTTGGGAAGGAAGAAATAGCCATTGACTGCCGGATACATCGCCAACAGCGCCCATGGGCTGATGCCCAAGCCGAGGCCCAAGGGGTAGAGAGTACGGACAGTGGCGGCTTGCGAGAATAGCATAATCGACATGATGAACAGTGCAACCGAGAATAGGTACGGATAGTGCGTCACTATCTGCTCGATATGCTCCTTGAAATATGCCAGATGGCCCCCGAAGTAGGTGTCGCCCATCCAGGCGATGCCGAAGATGGCCACAACCGCCGTCATGCCGGCAGCGAAGACGTTGCCGCGCACTGCATCTTGTATCTTGGGCTTGCCCACGATGATGATCAGCGCCGTGGCAGCCATCATCACAATTTCGATTGACTCGGCCATGGTGAGTTGCACCGGCCCATTAGCGGTATCATAAACCGGCCGCAGCGACGGACAGCTGCCCAATAGTATCACCAACGCCACACCGAACAAGAACGCCCACACCGAGTTGCGCGCCCGCCGCAGAGCCACCGGGTCTTGCGCCGATGCCGACTCCTGAATCTTAGGTCCATGTTTCATAGCCGCCAGAGCCTGCTCCTCGGTCAAGTCCTTGCCGATGCGATTTTGCACCCACGAGGCTATCAGTATGGCGATGAATGATGACGGCCACGCCACAATAAGCACATCGATCAGTTCCAATCCCGACCCACCGAGCAGGTCGGTGCTGATGATGGCGGCCGTGGCTGCCGACACCGGACTGCTGGTGATGCCAAGCGAGGCGGCAATAACCGACACCGACAGAGGCTTCTCGGGGCGTATGCGGCTGCGCGTAGCCACGTCTGATATAATAGGGAGGAGCGAATAGCAAGTGTGGGCCGTGCCAGCCACGATGCAAAACAGCCAGCACACCAGCGGCCCGAAATATGTGATGCGCGAGGGATGCTTGCGCAGGAAGCGCGCCGCCACGTCCACCAGATAGTCAAGGCCCCCGGTGGCCTGGAGCACTGATGCCGCAGTGATCACTGACACGATGATGAGCATCACATCGAGTGGCACCTTGCCCGGCGCCATGCCGAAGCCGAACACCAGGATAAACACCCCCACCATGCCATAGATGCCAAGGCCCAAGCCGCCCTGGCGGGCGCCTATCAGGATCAGCGCCAGCACAATCACAAACTGGATGAGAATCACCGCTGTCGATGCAGTTTCTGCCATGTCACACTTGATTTTCTTAATATTTTATCAACGTTTTTAGCCCCAAATTGGTTGTAAATAGAGGGAATGCGACAGAGGGCAGTCAATTTTTTGCCCATATATGCTGATTTTGTGAATAAAAATCCGTAACTTTGCACCCAAATTAACACCCTGACCCTGAAAAGGCTCGCCCGTGAGCCCACCTTATACCTTATATGATCACTCAAGAACAGCTGAAAGAAACCCAAGAGCGCCGCGACGCGCTGAAGAAATATCTCGACATCGACGGAAAGAAAATCCAAGTTGAGGAGGAAGAGCTGCGCACCCACGTGCCCGGCTTTTGGGACGACCCTGAGGCTGCACGCAAACAGATGAAGAAAGTCAAAGACCTGCAGGCCTGGATTGACGACTACCACGCAGTGGACAGCGCCGTCGAGGAGCTCACCGTAGGCTGGGACTTCATCAAAGAGGGAGTGATCGAAGAGGCTGAGCTCGACCAGCTGTACAACCACGCCTCGGCCCTGATCGAGGACCTGGAGCTGAAGAACATGCTGCGCCGCGAAGAGGATAAGATGGACGTGGTGCTCAAGATCAACTCCGGAGCCGGGGGTACCGAGAGCCAGGACTGGGCCTCGATGCTGATGCGCATGTACCTGCGCTATTGCGAGAAGCATGGCTACAAGGCCACCATTGCCAACCTGCTCGAGGGCGACGAGGCCGGAATCAAGTCGTGCACCATCAATGTCGAGGGCGACTTCGCCTACGGCTACCTCAAGTGCGAGAACGGCGTGCACCGCCTGGTGCGCGTGTCGCCCTACAACGCCCAAGGCAAGCGCATGACATCGTTCGCCTCAGTATTCGTGACCCCGCTCATCGACGACACCATCGAGGTCAAAGTCGACCCAGCCCTGCTGTCTTGGGACACCTTCCGCTCGGGTGGCGCCGGCGGCCAGAACGTAAACAAGGTGGAATCGGGAGTGCGCCTGCGCTACCAGTTCACCGACCCCTACACGGGCGAGAAGGAGGAAATCCTGATCGAGAACACCGAGACCCGCGACCAACCCAAAAACAAAGAGAACGCTATGCGTCACCTGCGCTCGATCCTCTACGACAAAGAGCTGCAGCACCGCCTGCAGGAGCAGGCCAAAGTCGAGGCCGGTAAGATGAAGATTGAGTGGGGCTCGCAGATACGCAGCTACGTGTTTGACGACCGCCGCGTCAAGGACCATCGCACCAATTACCAGACCTCAGACGTAGGCGGAGTGATGGACGGCGACCTCGACGGTTTCATCAAAGCATACCTGATGGAGTTTGCAGAAGCCGATGAATCAAAGGGTTAACTCAGTCCGAGCCAAGGTCACAAAGTTTAAAAAAACATAACAAAGCTAAGATATTGAGTGAAAAATTTCATTGTTTCACAAAAAATTGCTTACTTTGCACCGCAAATTTGATTATAAATTTAAAATTAAACCACTATGTCAGAAATTGCAGATCGCGTAAAGCAGATCATCGTCAACTATCTGAGCGTTGACAAAGATGCCGTATCCGACAACGCCACCTTCGCCGACCTCGGCGCAGATTCACTCGACACCGTCGACATCATCATGGCCTTCGAAAAAGAATTCGACATCAAGATCCCCGAGGATCAGAGCGACAAGATCGCTACCGTGGGCGATGCCATCAAGTTCGTTGAGGCTGAGGTAGCCAAGAAATAAGACCCTCCATCCCCCCTCTGAATCCCCTCTTTCACTTTCACCAAAATACGATTATGGAATTAAAAAGAGTTGTAGTGACCGGCCTCGGCGCCCTTTCTCCTTTGGGCAACTCAGTTGAGGAAACCTGGGAGGCCGCCAAGCAAGGCAAGAGCGGAGCCGGCCCTATCACGCACTTCGATGCCTCGCTGTTCAAAACTCAGTTCGCTTGCGAAGTCAAGGGCTTCAATTCCGATGAGCATTTCGACCGTAGGAAAGTGCGTCAGCTCGACCTCTACTCGCAATACGCGCTGGTAGCCGCCCGCCAGGCCATGGACGATTCACGTCTGTTGGAAGGCGACAACACCGACCGCAACCGCGTGGGAGTAATCGTCGCTGCCGGCATCGGCGGCCTCCATACCTTTGAGGAAGAGGCTGGATACTACGCCATCAATGCCGACAAAGGCCCCCGTTACAGCCCATTCTTCATCCCCAAGATGATTGCCGACATAGCTTCGGGCCACATCTCGATGGAATGGGGGCTCCATGGTCCCAACTATGGAGTGGTATCGGCTTGCGCCTCGTCAAACAACGCTATCATCGACGCCTTCAACCTGATCCGCCTGGGCAAGGCCGACGCTATCGTCACCGGCGGCTCAGAAGCAGCCATCTATCCCGCTGGCGTGGGAGGCTTCAACGCCATGCACGCCATCTCCACCCGCAACGACGAGCCTGAAAAGGCCTCGCGCCCGTTCAGCAAGAGCCGCGATGGATTTGTGATGGGCGAGGGTTCGGCCATCCTCATCCTCGAGGAGCTTGAGCACGCCAAAGCCCGTGGAGCAAAAATATATTGCGAAGTGGCCGGCGGCGGTCTCTCGGCCGATGCTTACCACATCACCGCTACCCATCCCGATGGCCTCGGAGCCATCCTGGCGATGCAGGCTGCCCTTGAGGACGCCAACATGAAGCCCGAAGATATCGATTACATCAACACCCACGGCACCTCGACCCCCGTAGGCGACCAGTCAGAGGTCAAGGCCATCATCAAGCTATTCGGCGATGCGGCCTACAAGCTCAACATCTCATCGACCAAGTCGATGACGGGCCACCTGCTCGGAGCCACCGGAGCCATGGAAGCAATCTTCAGCATCATGACCATCGTTGACAGCGTCATCCCGCCCACCATCAACCACGAGGAGGGCGACGAAGATGAGGAGATTGACTACAATCTCAACTTCACATTCAACCGCGCCCAAAACCGCGAAGTGCGCGCCGCGCTCTCCAACAGCTTCGGCTTCGGAGGCCACAACGCCACCCTGATCGTGAAGAAATATGTAGAATAATATTACCCTCAATAATTTTTTCATTTTTACCCCCTTCACAGCGGCTGCCTCGCGAGAGGCGGCCGCTGTATCTTTTTTCTCTGCCCACCACTGTTAACGTAGATTAAAAATATTTAAATTCTCATCATTTCACTTATTTTTATCTATTAATTTGTGAATCAAAGGGTGTCTTTTCCTGAAAAAAGTTGACTCATAAAGAAGTCAACAATGAAAGGAA
>JAJBUH010000025.1:0-6192 GCA_020860445.1 Bacteroidales bacterium
CCTCTCGCCCCCCCACCACCACACACACACACACCCCCCCTCCCCCCCCCGATCCCTCCCGCGCCGCTGCCCCTGTTCCAGCCTGGGTTTCTGACCGGGTTGCTGCTGGGCTGGCTGCTGGGGTTGCTGATCGGGGAGCTGCTGGGCTGGCTGCTGGAGCTGCTGATCGGGGAGCTGCAGGGCTGGCTGCTCGGTGGGTAGCTGCTCGATTGGCTGCTCGATTGGCTCGATTGGCTCGATTGTCTCGGCTGGCTCGCTCGGCTCGATGGCGCGGAGGGCCTCGGCCTCCTCGGCCTCGTCGAGGGTCTCAATCTCGGTGGGCTGGAGCAGGTCGGCCTGGGCATCGACATAATTCTGCTCCTGCAGGAAGCGGAAATAGTCGTCAAAGGTGCGGCCCTCGCGCAGCAGGGTCTCAAAGTTCTTGGCAGAGATGGCTATGGGCTGCACTCCTGGCGGCAGCTTGAAGATGGTGCTTGAGGCCATCACCGAGCGGTAATGGTTCAGCTCCTTCTGATTGTCAAATCCACGGATCACAAGCATGCCGAGGCGCCCAAAATTCATCATCTCCAGGTCGAAGTCCTTGACCACAAACGAACTGAAATTAAACCTCGCCACCTCGTAGAGCAGCTCGTTGGCCGATACCTGGTCAGTGGGAAATACCAGCACCAGCAGTTGGGGCGATTCCTCGTTGAGCTCAAATGCGGCGGCGATGCTGTCGTTGGCGTAGGCTGCCGAGTCGTTGCTCAGGTGGATATCCCACAGCATGCCGCGCATATTCTTGCCCTCGGTCGAGGTCTGCAGCTGGCGCCCTTGGGCCATGCCTTTGAGCCAAGCCGAGGCGATGGGAGTGATGTCGGTCTGAGGATAGCGGTCAAGCAGGTCGCGCAGCACGGCATTGAACTCCTCTGGCTTCTTCTCAGTGACATAAGCCAGAGCGTCGAGGAACATAAACTTGGGCATAATCTTGCTCAGAGGGTATTCTTCCATCATTGTCTGGTAGGCCTGATGCACTCGCTCGTTGCGATTGTCGAGATAGTCCTGATAGGTTTGGTCGTACAGCTCTTGCTGCTTGGTGTCCATCTGGCGCAGGTTCTCAATATAGTTTGGATTCTTGAGGGCCAGGCCATAAGGCGACTCTGGGAAGTCCTTAAGAACCAGCTGCCTATAAGTCTCGGCGCGAGCGGTATCGCCGAGGCGCATATACATCAAATATAGATTATAATATACGTCGAGACGGTACACATTGTCGGGATAGTCACGCAGCAGACGGTCCCAGATGGCTTGCGCTGCCGGGAAATCCTCAAGCTTGTCCTTGAGTATAAGGCCCATGTTATACAGGCCGTCCTGGATGATCTCGTGGGCATTGGCCTTTTTCTCGTCAGTGAATGGGATTTGCGCCAAGTAATATTCGCGATTGTGCGGATCGCTGGCTGCCTCGAGCTTCTCCTTTTCTTCGGCTTCCTCGGGGGTGAGTTCGGGCTTTTCTTCTCCCTCTTCGTTTTCTCCATCCTCCTCGTCGGCGTCAAAGTCGCTGGTGTTGAATGATGCCTTGTTTCGTCGCCTCCAGTCGTCCTCGAGCTTGCGAGCGCCCCATTTCTTCTGGAACTCAGTCTTGCCCGACTGCCTGGTGGTGGAATTGTAGAAATACCACGAATCGTCGGTGTTGATGTTGAATTCTCGGCTGTTTTGGTCCTGCAGCTGGTTGCCCTGAGCGGCTTGCTGGGCCAGATATTCTTCGCGTTTGGCGGCTTCAGCCTCTTCTTTTTCCTTCTTTTTCAGGTCCTCGATGATTTTGTCGATGACGGCGTTGCGTTCATCCTCTGACATGGCGGCGAGGCGCAAGAGCGAATCTTGCAGATTGACATTTTGCGAGTACACGGCCAATTCGTCAAGCACGTCGCTGCGGCGCTTGAGCAAGGGAAAGTTGGGGTATGAGTCTGGCAGCATGGGCACAGCCTCGGCATAGCAGGGCTGAGCCTTCTCGTAATTGCGCATGTCGAAATACAGGGTGCCGAGGGTAATCTGCGAGATAGCCTTCTCGATGCCCGAGCGAGTGCTCTTTTCGGCAGCAAGTTCGTAATTCTCAATGGCTTTGAGGGTGTCGCCGCGCGACAGGTACAGGTTGCCAATGGCGTAGTATATCTGGTCGAGGTAATCTTTGTTGCGGTCATAGCGGGTCATGCGCTTGAGGGCCTTGACCTCGGGCTCAATGTTGTCGCCGGTGTACACCTCGCTCTGCTTGATGCGAGCGTTGAGCTTGGTGCGGTAGCTGGTGCTTTGCGAGCTGCCAGCCTTCTTGAATGCCTTGTAAGCCTCTTGCTTGCGGTCGAGATGGGCATAGACTTGGCCGAGCAAGAAATATAGGCGCGTCTTTTGCGCCCCCTTGGCGCCCTTGATGGCGTCGAGCAGGTAGGGTAGGGCCTTTTCGTACTCCTTGCTCTTGATCAGGAAGTCGGCGTAGCAGAAATTGTACAGGTTCTTGAGCGACTTGTTGTCGAGCTGCTCGGGTTTGATGCGCGTGAGGATTAGTTCGGCCTCATACAGCCAGTCGAGACCCAGGTAGCTTTGGGCTTGCCACAGTTTTGCCTCGGTGACAGTGTTGGGGAGCCAGGTGAAATGCTTGGTGACGTAGAAAAATGTGGAGGCGGCGCCGAGGAAGTCGCCATTGTAGTACTGTCCCCGGCCCATCATCATCCAGGCATTGTGGAGAAACGGGTTGTACTCGTCTCTCTTGAGCCAAGCCTTGTATTCCGGGTCTGAGGCTTTCTTGCTGTTGCGTTGGGGCTTTTTCTTGATCGAGCGCACCTGGATAGCCTTTTGGGCCTTCTCGATCGAGCGGTCAAAGCTGCCCGATGGCTGAGGCGCCTTCTCATCGGCCTTGGCCTCGATGGGGTGCATGAATACCCAACGCGTGTAGTCGTCTTCGTATTTGTTCTCCATGTCGGCAAGCGTCTCCTTGTAATGCTTGTCGCCGTTGTAATATATATTGTAGCGGGTGATAAAAGCGGTGTACTGGCGGGCCGCGGCGGTGTTTTTCTTGTGGGGATTGCAACCGCACAGCAACAGAGCCACCATTGCCACAAGCAAGGCGGCGCCGAGATTCATATATGCTCCGCGCTTCAATTTCACCCCTTATTAACGCTCCCGACCCCCCGTTTATTACATTTCCCTCGCGCCTCGGAGAGGCGCAATAAGATTATATCCTGATAATCAATAATTTACAAAAAGGTTTAATCATACCTATCATTTTTTCGGAAAAATTTTTTGTCAGGTCAGAAAAAAGCAGTAAATTTGCAACGTTTTTGAATCTAAATAAAATATTTGTTTAACATTTACAAGTTTACGAAATGAAAAAGTTAGTTTATCTCGTAGCCGTTGCTTTCGCTGCTAGCCTCGTTGCTTGTGGCAACAAGGAGAAGGCTCAGGAAGCTGCTGTTGAAGAAGCTCCCGCAGCTGAGATCGTGGAAGAGAACGCAGCCGTTGAGCTCGACAGCCTCAATGCTGATTCCACCCTCGTAGTTGGCGAAGAAGACGTAGTCGCCGAATAATATTCGGGACCATCCCTCAGAAGCTATCTAAGCTCCATACAGAAAAAGAGCCTTTGCGCATGAGCAAAGGCTCTTTTTATTTGGTAATTACGAAAATATTCCTTACATTTGTGCCCAAAGAAATTTCTCACAGAAATTTAAGACTATGACTGAAGAAGAAAAAAAGACATTGGCGGCCGATGTTGACGGCCTCAAGTCTTATGAATACATTGCCAATAACATCGAGAGCGGTCTTGATGAAATAGATTACGTGATTGACAACATGGCCCGCGCCGACCTCAATGGCCAGTTCCTCGCCAGCGCCGCCCGCTATCTCCACGCTATCGACCCTAAGAAATTCCAAAAGCAGATACGCGCCCTGGTGGCTTCGACCATCGACCGCGACCGCGAGCACCGCTACATTGGCGACATATTGCAAAACATCTACGGCCCCAACTACGAAGAGCGTGCCGATGAGCTCATAACCACTGACAACAACTTCCGCCGCATCTACAAGCGGCTTTATCCCAACAATCCTATATGATCAAGAAAGCCCTTCTACTGGCCGCTTTGGCCTTTGGCCTCGCTGCTTGCTCTTCGTCGGCCAACAAAGACGCTAACCAAGCTGATTCAGAAAACCAACCATCCCTCAACGAAATGGAAACAGACACCACTTCAGTAAAAGTGGAGGTAAAGACAACCGTGGGCGACTTCACTGTGCTGCTCTACGGCGACACTCCTATCCACCGTGACAACTTCCTCAAGCTCGTAACCCAAAATTTCTACGACAGCCTGCTCTTCCACCGCGTGATTGACCAATTCATGGTGCAAGGCGGCGACCCGGATTCAAAGAAGGCGCGTCCCGGGCAGATGCTCGGCAACGGCGACCCCGGCTATACCCTGCCAGCCGAAATCAAATACCCCAAGCATTTCCACAAGCGCGGAGCTCTCGCTGCCGCTCGCACTGGCGACAATGTCAATCCCGAGCGCCGCTCATCAGGTTCTCAATTCTATGTGGTGACCGGCCGCACATTCACTGGCGATGAGCTCAAGAATATGCAGCTGCAGATGGCTTTCCAGCAGCTGGCCGATGCCGATATGCCACGCATACGCCAGATGCAACAGGCTGGCGACCGCGCCGGGCTGCAAGCTCTGCAAGAAGAGCTGGTGCAGAAAGCCGAAGCTAAAGTAGCCGCTGGCGAGGGCCCGATGACCGAGGAGCAAGTCAAGGTGTACAGCACCGTAGGCGGCGCACCCCACCTCGACGGCCAATATACAGTGTATGGCGAGGTGATCTCGGGCATGGACACGATTGAGAAGATAGAAAAAGCAAAGACCGATTCGCAAGACCGGCCTAAAGAAGACATTCGCATCCTCAGCATGAAGGTAGTGGAATGATACCCTACGAGACATTTGAACTTGACAACGGACTGCGGGTCGTAAGCAACTACGACCCGCAGTCGGCTATGGTAGCCCTGTGCGTGCTTTACGACACCGGGGCGCGCGACGAGAGCCCTGACAGCACGGGCATCGCCCATCTGTTTGAGCATTTGATGTTTGGCGGTTCGGTCAATGTGCCGCATTTCGATGCTACGCTTGAGTTGGCCGGTGGCACCAACAATGCCGCTACGAGCAACGATTTCACCGTGTTTTACGACATCCTGCCGGCGCAGAATGCCGAGACAGCATTCTATCTTGAGAGCGACCGCATGCTCGGATTGGCATTTAGCGACAAGGCCCTCGAGGTGCAGCGCCATGTGGTGATCGAGGAATTTAAGCAAGTGTGCCTCAATCGCCCCTACGGCATGCTGATGCACACGCTCAGGCCTTTGCTCTATCCCCACCATCCGTATCGCTGGCCGGTGATAGGCGTTGACCCGAGCCACATCGACAAGGTGACGCAGGAGCAGGTGCGCCGCTGGTTTTTCAGCCACTATGCTCCCAACAATGCCACGCTCGCCGTGGTGGGCAACATCACCAAGGGCAAGGCGCACGAGTATGCCAAAAAGTGGTTCGGGCCGATACCGCGCCGCGAGGTGCAGAAGCGTCAACTGACCGACGACCCCTGGCTCACCGAGCCGCATCGCGAGATAGTGTACGACAATGTGCCGCAGACGCTCGTGGCCATTGCCTATCGCATGGACCCTTATGGCACCAACCAGTATCGCGCTGCCGATGCCATCACGGATATCCTTAGTGCTGGCAAGAGCGCGAGATTCTTTCAGCGCCTTGTGATGGGCACCGACCTGTTTACCACGGCCGATGCCTCGATTTCCGGCTCGGAGCACTCTGGATTTTTGATTCTTACGGCTCAGGTAGCGCAAGAGGCCGATGAGGCTGTAGAGCGCGCCATCGATATGATGATAGCCCAGGCCAAGCTGCTGGCGCAGCCGGGCGATGTGAGCGATTATGAGCTGCTGCGCACCAAGAATCGCTATGAGAGCACATTCACATTTGACAATGTGGGGCTCATCAATCGGGCGCAGAATCTGGCGACAGCCCTGTACCATGGCGAGGACATCAACGACAATGTACGGCTCTATCGGCAACTCACCCTGCAAGACATCGCCGATGCCGCCCAGCGCATCTTTATCGACCACAGCCCCGCTGTGGTCGATAATCCGGCCACAGAAATAATATGAATAGGAATCCTAGGCTGCCTAGG
>JAJBUH010000025.1:6292-28724 GCA_020860445.1 Bacteroidales bacterium
ATTCCTATTTTGATAGTATTGTAGGAATCCTAGGTCGCCTAGGATTCCTATTTTGATAGTATTGTAGGAATCCTAGGTCGCCTAGGATTCCTATTTTGCTTAATTGATTGGCAGCTTGGCTGTGAGGGTGCGGCCATCGGCGGTAGTAAAGCGCAGGATATACAGGCCGGCGGGCAAGCCGCTGATATCGATGGCATCGTTGCTGCTGCGCAGTGCTATGCCCGACAGCGAATACAGTTGTGCTCGGCTCCACGTCCCGGTAATCGACGAGGCACCGACCTTGATGCCCTCCATCTCGAGGTCGGCGATGCCGCCAGTGTCAGGCAGATAGAATGATGCGTTAGGCAGGTCTGACATTGTGGTAAATGTGCCTCCATCGTATGGGGTCGAGCCGCTGCTGTAAGCGGTGTATTGGGGTCCGCCTGATGTGTAAGTGCCGAGCCAGCGCAGGTTGGTGCTTCCGCCCGGATTCTCTTGCTGGCAAACCACAAGCAGGTTGCCTCCCTGCCATTGATAGCGCTCGTCAAACATAAATGCCATCACCGAGGCATAAGAATCGACAGTCACCAAGCCCTCGAATACGCAGGTCATCTGCTCCAGGTCGATGGGATTCTCGCTGAGTTGCGATTCGGTGGTCTCGCTCAGATATATGCGGGCATAGAAATCATCGACAGCGCGGTTGGCGTAGACGGTATAGTAGAACTTAATGCCAGCAATTTCGCCAGTCTTGTCGCCAAGCGATTTGGCTGTATAGAGGGTCTGAGTAGTGCTGTAGGGGCGATACAGGTGGAATGGCACAATGATTTGTTCGGTTGTTCCGCTGCCCACGTCGATCCATTCTCCAGCTGGCAGCACGCTGATTTCTACAATCGGGCTAGCGTCATTCTCATTATTCTGGTCGCCCTCCATAACTGCCGTAGCATAGAATGCCAAGTCGCCTTCGGCCGTGGGGGTAAGGTCAACAGTCACAGTTGCGCTCTGCTGGGTAGGTATCGATTGGCTGAAAGTCTGCGATGCGAGCAGCACGTTTGACTCGGCCTCGCGCAGTTCCACTGAGAATGTGCTGATATCCTTGTCGCCGTAGTTGGTAACAGTCACCTCGGTCGGCATTGCTACGCCTACCATGCCCACTGGGTCGCAAGCCAGGTTGGTTGCAGATAGGTCATAATCGGTAACCTCCTCGATGCTGACATTGGTAATATTAGCCATCGATAGGTTGAGAGTAGTGAAATATACCTTGCAAGCACCGGTGCCAGTGGCTACGAATTTCACGTAATGCTCAACAAATTGCAGCGAGGTGTCAACCACATCTGTGTATTGCTCAATCACTTGTGGCAAATCGTCAGTCATCTCGCCAATCTTGTAGGCGATCGAGTAGCTATAGGGGAACATAGTGCCATATAGCCTGAGCTGATATTTCACCATGTATTTCTTGCCCATTTCGACTTGGAATGGAGGCGAAATCAGTTCGTCATCAGCCGACTTAGCCGGGTCAATCTCATAGTCAGGCACGTAGCGCATATACCATTGGTCGATTGATGTGAAGCAGTCGCGAGTCCAGGTTTGGCCATCGCCATCCCAATCATTGACAGTCCACAGGTTAGCCTCGGTCTCGGTCGAGAAATCGCAATAATATGGCAGCTCAAGAGCCGGGCCCGATACCAAGATGTCGCTGGTAGCGGCTCCGCCTTCGCCCTTGCTGTTGATGGCGGTAACAGTGTAACTGTAGCCAGCCAACTCGGTGATTGATTTGTCAACGAGTGATGTCTCCTTGAGGTCAGTGGCGATAACCACTTCGTTGGGATGGCGCACCACATTGTAGCACAGGCTCTCGGTGTCAAACCAGCCATTATGCAAGCCCACGGTCGGTGCTTCCCAACTCAGATAGACATCATACACGTCTAATTCTTTTTCAGCCTGGATATTGCCAGGAGCAGCTGGCACGTCGCTACCGATATAGGTCTCCTCAGCATAGGTGGCATAGCCCTCGCCATAGTCATTAGCGCATCTCACACTGTAGAGATGCAGCCCATCGGGCACCTCGGTATCGGTGTATTCCTTATACTCATAGCTTCCGCCCTTGGTCTCTGCAATCAGCTGGCCGTCACGGTAGATATTGGCAGTGACAGCGCCGCTGAGGGTCAGATTATTCATGGTTTTGCCGGGATTCTGCCAAGTGATGGTAGCCGTCTGGGCGCCTTCGGCACCAGGTGTTACTGCCACATCGGTGGGTGCTTGCGGCGCATAGGCCGACACGGTTTCAGGGTCGATGTAGAGGCCGATCAGCTCTTGATGATCCTCAAAAGCTCCGATGTAGTCGTAAGTCAGCGATGACTTTTTCACCTCGATTCTGCCGAGGAATGGATCGTCAGGCGCCAAATCCACGTTGCTCTCTACCACGCCAGCCCAATAGAGATAGCCGGTATTGTAGTCATAAGCCATTGATTGCAAGAGGGATGAAGTGGTGGCAACGCGGCCAATCAATTTGTCCATCTGGCCAGAGAAGATGTCGACTTGCCACAGGTTGCCCAGGGCATCCATAGCGACCATCTCGCCAGCCTCGTTGATAGCCGAGCCCACCACTTGGGCATCCTCTTCGTATCCTATCAGAGTGGCAGCGCCAGTGGCGGTGTCGATCAGGAAGAGGCCAAAGGGAATGTCAACCTCTTCATCATCAGAGAAATCTGGGTCGCCGTCAAGGTCGAATGCCCAGCAATACAGTGCGCCAGTGCTGGGGTCGCAGGTCATGTCCATGATGATGAGGGCGCTCTCGCGGTCGCGAGTCGAGTAGTCGGCGATCTTGGTGGCTTGCTTGGTAGTGATGTCGAGGGTCCAGAGCGAGTAGGGGACCATGCCGTCGTCGCTTTGGATGATGTAGTATTTGCCTTGGTAGCAAGCGGCGCCTCGGGTGTACATGCCGTTGGGCAGCGCCATTACTTCGGTGATGGAGCCGGGGTCGGTGACAGAGAATTTCACCAAGGCTTGCTCCTCGGTCGATGGAGAGTAAAATCTGATTGCATAGGCTGTGGTGATTTGGTTTTGTCCTTGCGCCATCATCCCTATCAGCGCAAAGAGCACAAGAAACAGTTTCTTCATGATTGGTGAATTATAATGATTAGTGAATAATCAGTAGACTATACTTTGCACTGTACATAGATTGCACAGATGACACACAGAGCTCGTTTACTATAAAATTATATTTGTCTGTGAGTCATCTGTGTAATCTGTGTACAGTGTGGAAATTATGAGTAGAGGAAGCGGCGGATTGAGCGCTTGGGGGTCTTCTCGAATTCCTGCGGCACGAGCTGGATGCGGTGGATGCGCTCGTAGGGAGCGAGCAGCTTGTTGAGCTCTGGCAGGATTTCGTTGGCCATAATGTTCTCGATCTGTTCGATGCGGTAGCCCTCGGCATCGGCCTGGTCCATATCCGGGTAGACGAGCGCGGTGAGGTGTCCGTTGCGGTCAACCACCAAGCTCTCAGCCACATACGGCATATTGTTGAGCTTAGCCTCAATCTCCTCGGGATAGATATTCTGGCCGTTGGCCGTGAGGATCATCGTCTTGTAGCGGCCACGGATAAATACCGTCTGGCCATCGGCTCCGCCCAAGTATCCCATATCGCCGGTATGCAGCCAGCCGTCGGGTTCAAGCACTGCCTCGGTAGCCTCGGGATTCTTGTAATAGCCCTTCATCACATTCTTGCCGCGCACCATGATTTCGCCTTGTCCATCGATGTTCATGCCCTCGGTGCGACCAATCTTGGCGGTCATTATGCCGGGGAGTGTATGGCCTGACGATGAGGGGATAAACGAGCGCCAGGGCGTGTAGCTGATCAGCGGGCCGCACTCGGTCATGCCATAGCCCACGGTGAATGGGAATTTTATCTTGGTCAGGAATTGCTCGACCTCAGCGTTGAGTGGAGCGCCGCCCACGATCACCTCTTCAAACTCGCCGCCAAATGCCTCAACCAGCTTTGAGCGGATACGGCCATAGATGGCACGGTCGAGGCCCGGCACAGCCAATACCCAGCGCAGCGGACGCTTGGTGATCATCGGCACGATCATCTTTTTGTAAATCTTCTCCAGAATCAGAGGCACGCAGATGATGAGCGACGGCTTGACCGAGGCGAAAGCCTTGAGCAGCACGCCCGGCGTGGGGGTCTTGCCGAGGATGGTGACGTGGCTGCCGACTGCCAGAGGCACGAGCATGTCGAATGCGCAGCCGTAGGCGTGGGCCAGCGGCAGGAACGACAAGGCGCGCGAACCGCGATAGTGCAGCTTGGAGTCGATGCCGAATCCCACATTGCCCTCCAGGTTGCTGTGGGTGAGCATTACGCCCTTAGAGAATCCGGTGGTGCCAGAGGTATAGTTGATGATGCCGATGTTGCTGTCGGGGATGTCGGGATATTTGATGCACTCGGCCGAGAATCCGTCGGGATATGCCTTGTTGAATCGGCGCGTCACGCTCTTCATGGCGCGGCTAATCGTCTGCCGAGCCTCGGGATTGCGCTCAGCGAGTATAGCACGCGAGCCGAGCGATATCACTGCCTGGATTTTTGGCATATTCTCAAATTCCATGTGCTCGTAGATGTTGTCGTCTACAAACAGTATCTCAGCGTCAGAGTGGTTTACAATATGCTGAGCATCGATGGGATTGAAGTCGTTGAGAATAGGCACGATTACGGCTCCGTAGGTGAGGGTAGCCATAAACGTAGCGACCCACTCGGGGGTATTGCGACCGAGCAGGGCTATCTTGTCGCCGGGCTTGATGCCAGCTCCTTCAAACAATAGATGAGTGCGGGCTATGCGCTTAGCGAAGGCTCCGTAGGTGAGGGTGTTGCCTGAGGAATAATCAGTCAGTGCTGGCAATTCATAGTTGTCGCGAAAAGATTCTTCAAAGTATTTGAGGAGAACCGACATAAGGTAGAGTCTTCATTATTCATTGTTGATTGGCATTGTCTATGACAGTGCAGATTTGGTCGAAGATTTCATCGATTGATGCTACGCCGTTGATAGAGTGGTAGCGGCCAGTCTCTTTGTAGTATTCCATCAGCGGTTTGGTCTGCTTGTGGTATACGGCGAGACGGGTGCGGATAGCCTCAGCGTTGTCGTCGCTGCGGCCCGATTCTTGACCGCGCAGCAACAAGCGTTTGGTGAGTTCGTCGTCAGGCACCTCGAGGCCGATTACGGCTTCGATGCGGGTGTCGAGTGTAGTAAGGAGCACGTCAAGTTCTTGTGCCTGTGCCAGGGTGCGGGGGAAGCCGTCGAAGATTACGCCGTTCTTGGTATCATCAACGCGACTGCGCATCAGATCCTCAAGAATCTTGATCATCAACTTATCGGGAATGAGCATGCCCTGGCTGATATAGCTGTGGGCGAGCTTGCCGATATCTGTCTTGCGGGCTATATGATCGCGCAGCACATCGCCGGTGGAGATGTGGAATAGCCCGTATTTCTTAGCTATCTTGGCGCTCTGAGTGCCTTTGCCGGAACCCGGACCGCCGAAAATTACAATATTGATCATGGCGTGTTAATAAAAGATATAAATAAATAGTTGGGGGACCAAAATGAATCTTAGGGCCAACCCTGCTTGAATACTAACACTTGAGAGGGTCAGTTGGTTGGCTGATTCTCCTTGATTACATAAATATCATTGAGATTGCGAGCCTTGCCATCGATGTCAAGGCCAAATCCGATGACGAATTTAGTGGGGATCTCAAACCCCACATAGTCAGGCTTGACTGGCAGGGCCAGTGCTTGGGGCTTGTAGAGAAGCGTGGCGATCTTGATGTCGGCTGGGCGCTTCTCGCGCAGGGTGTTTACCAGGTTGAACATTGTGTGACCCGTGTCGATGATGTCTTCGACAATGATGATAGTGCGACCGGTGATGTCCTCGTTGAGGCCGAGCACCTCGCGCACCTGACCGGTGGTCTGGGTGCCCGAGTAACTCTTAAGACGGATGAAGGCTATCTCAGCGTCGGTGTCGATAGCGCGGAATAGGTCGCTGGCAAAGGGGAATGCCCCGGTAAGCACGCATAGGAGCAGGGGGTTCTTGTCGCGGCAGTCGGCGGTGATTGCCTCGGCGATAGCTTGGATGCGGGCCTCGATTTGTTCGCGGGTGATATATGGCACAAATGTCAGTCCGCAGTATGTTACTTCTGGTTTCATTATTATTCCATTAATTTGCGGTAGCGGCGGCGTGGGGGTTCTTTGCCGCCATTCTGGGCCTTTTTGTATTCTTCGTAGTCGCTGTACGAGCCTTGGTAGAATACTACCTTGCCATCGCCCTCAAACGACAGGATATGGGTGCAGATGCGGTCGAGGAACCAGCGGTCGTGGCTAACAACCACGGCGCAGCCGGCAAAGTCGTCGAGACCTTCCTCAAGGGCGCGCAGGGTGTTGACATCGATATCGTTGGTGGGCTCGTCGAGCAGCAGCACGTTGCCCTCTTCCTTGAGCGCCATGGCCAGGTGCAGACGGTTGCGTTCGCCGCCCGACAGCACGGCTATCTTCTTTTCTTGGTCAGCTCCGGTGAAGTTGAACTTCGACAGGTATGCGCGAGCATTGACGTCGCGTCCGCCCATGCGGAAACTCTCTACGCCTTGCGAGATCACCTCGTAGACAGTCTTTTCGGGTAGCAGGTCGTGGTGGGTCTGGTCGACATAAGCGATCTTGACGGTCTCGCCTACGTCGAATGTTCCAGCATCGGGTTTCTCCTGGCCCATGATCAGGCGGAAGAGGGTGGTCTTGCCAGCGCCGTTGGGTCCGATTACGCCTACGATGCCGTTTGGCGGCAGCATAAACGACAGATTCTCAAACAGTTTCTTAGTGCCAAACGATTTGGCCAGCCCAGTGGCCTCGATTACCTTGTTGCCAAGGCGCGGACCGTTGGGGATAAATATTTCGAGCTTTTCTTCTTTTTGCTTCTGGTCCTCGTTGAGCAGTCGGTCGTAGCTTGACAGACGGGCTTTGCCTTTGGCCTGGCGAGCCTTGGGAGCCATGCGCACCCATTCGAGCTCGCGCTCCAGGGTCTTGCGGCGCTTGCTGGCCTGCTTCTCCTCCATAGCCATGCGCTTGGTCTTCTGGTCGAGCCATGACGAGTAGTTGCCCTTCCATGGAATGCCTTCGCCACGGTCGAGCTCGAGGATCCAGCCGGCCACGTGGTCGAGGAAGTAGCGGTCGTGGGTGATGGCAATCACGGTGCCGGGATATTGCTGCAGATGCTGCTCCAGCCAGTCGATTGATTCGGCATCGAGGTGGTTGGTAGGCTCGTCGAGCAGCAGGATGTCGGGTTGCTGGAGCAGCAGGCGCACCAGGGCCACGCGGCGGCGCTCGCCACCCGACAGGGTTGAAATCTTTTGGTCATCTGGCGGACACTGCAGGGCATCCATGGCGCGCTCGAGCTTGGTGTCGATGTTCCAAGCGTCGGCGGCATCGAGCTTGTCTTGCAGTTCGGCTTGGCGAGCGATCAGTGCGTCCATCTTGTCGGGGTCCTCAAGCACCTCGGGGTCGCCAAATGCGGCATTCACCTCGTCATATTCGGCCAGCAGGTCCATGACGGGCTTCACGCCCTCGCGCACCACTTCGATCACTGTCTTGTCCGGGTCAAGTTTGGGGTCTTGCTCGAGGTATCCTACCGAATATCCGGGCGAGAACACTACCTCGCCTTGGTAACTCTTTTCGATACCGGCGATAATCTTAAGCAGAGTCGATTTACCCGAACCGTTGAGGCCGATGATGCCGATTTTGGCGCCATAGAAAAATGACAGGTAAATGTTCTTGAGCACTTGTTTTTGCGGAGGGAATGTCTTTGACACTCCTACCATCGAGAATATTACTTTTTTATCGTCAGCCATTTGAGAGTTGTGAGTTATAAGTTATGAGTTATGAGTTTTTGCTGCGTCAGCTATTGCGCGATAGCGCATATTGCGTCAGCATATTGGCGCTTGCGCCTATTGCGCTTTAGCGCTATCGCGCCTTAGCGCTTGCGCTTGGGCGGCGCCGTGCGGGTGGGGTAGTCGCAGTGGACTTTGCCAGTGGCTATGTTGTTGAGCTTTGAGCGGTCGAGTTGGCGGCGTATGGCCGATACGCGGTCCATATATACCTTGCCCTCGAGGTGGTCACATTCGTGCTGGATGATGCGCGACAAGAAGCCGGTAAACTCCTCAGTATGCTCCTCAAAATTCTCATCGAGCCAGGTGAGGCGTATATGCTCTACGCGCTTGACATCCTCCGACATCCCGGGCAGACTCAGGCACCCTTCGCTGCGGCTCACCATGTCGCCGTCGAGTACCTCGAGCTTAGGATTGATGAGGGCTTTTTTCCAGCCGTCGCAGTCGGGGAAGTTTTCGGCCACGGGCGTGGCGTCAATCACGATGAGGCGTATGTTCTTGCCCACTTGCGGCGCAGCCAAACCTACGCCTTCAGAGAAGTACATAGTCTCAAACATGTCATCGATCAGCTTTTGCAGATCGGGGTATTCGGGCGTCAGGTCTTTTGACACTGCGCGCAGCACGGGGTGACCGTATAAGTATATAGGTAGCTTCATAAGCTCAAGTAAATTTCTGTATGTCTTCTATAAGTATCAAATCCCCTCATCAGCCACTCCCCCTTTAGGGGGGCTGGGGGGCTGAGTTAAGGCTGAGTTTGGCTTGCAAATAATCATTTAGCAAAATAGCGGCCGACACGCGGTCGACTGTGGCTTTGTCGCGGCGCGCCATCTTGCCGAGGCCGCCGTCGAGCATGGCCCGATGGGCGAGCACCGAGGTGAATCGCTCATCGTAATATTCGATAGGCATCTCGGGGAGCGCTTTTTGCACCTGGGCCATGGCGGGTCGCAGCCATCGCTGCGATTCCGAGGGTTCGCCCCTCAGGGTGGTGGGGAGCCCCACGATGATCTTGTCGACCGCCTCGGCGGCGCAGTACTTGGTGAGAAATGCCACCAAGTCGCAGGTGCGCACCGTCTCGAGCGGGTTGGCGGCTATGCGCAATGGGTCGGTCACTGCTATGCCGCAGCGCTTGCGCCCAAAGTCGATCGATAGCAGCCTGCCCATTTTGTCTATTTCAGTTTGTCGCTCAGAGCACTGATGGCGCGATAGGCCGGCACTCCGCGATACAGTATGTCGTACACGGTGTCGAGGATGGGCATGTCTACCTGGCGCCGCTGGTTGATGTCGTGGATGCACTTGGTGCCGTAGTATCCCTCGGCAGTCTGCTCCATCTCCATGCGAGCGGCCTTGACCGAATAGCCCTTGCCGATCATCGAACCGAAATTGTGGTTTCGCGAGAATCGCGAGTATGATGTCACCAACAGGTCGCCGAGATACACCGAATCGCAAATCTGCCTCGGCCTGGGGCTTACGGCATGCACGAATCGCTCCATCTCGCGGATGGCGTTGCTCACGAGCATGGCCAGGAAGTTGTCGCCGCGCTTCATGCCGTGTATTATGCCGGCGGCGATGGCGTAGACATTCTTGAGCACGGCGGCGTATTCGATGCCGTCGACATCGGTCGAGGTTATGGTATGCGAGTTTTTGCTGGAGATACATTTAGCAAAGTCCTTGCTGCGCTGCAGGTTGTGGCAACCGATGGTGAGGTAGCTGATGCGGTCGAGGGCAATCTCCTCAGCGTGGCATGGGCCGGAAATCACCAGCAGGTTGTCACGGGCAATGCCGAATTTCTGGGCCATATAGTCGGTGACAAGCATGTTCTCATCTGGGACGATGCCCTTGATGGCCGACACTACGGCTTTTTGGCTTATGTCGACATTGATCTTGGCCACGTGGTCCTTGAAATAGGGCGAGGGGGTGGCCAAGAGCAGGGTGTCGCAGTTGCGGCACACCTCGTTGATGTCAGATGAGAAGAATATGCGGCTGGTGTCAAACTCCACATCGGTCAGGTAGGCGGGGTTGTGGCCCTCGCGCTTGAACTCCTCGATGCGGTCGTCGCGCCGCATGTACCATTCCACGGTTTCGCAGTTGCGCAGCAGCAACTTTGCCAAGGCGGTAGCCCAACTGCCGCCGCCCATCACAGCTATCTTGCCAGGAAACTCCATAGTTCTAATGAAAAATGAATAATGAAAAATGAATAATAAAAAATGAACAATGAATTTTTAATTCTTCATTTTTAATTTTTCATTTTTTTTCGGGTCGCATTTGGGGGAATAGCAGCACCTCTTGGATGGCGGTTTGGCCGGTCATCAGCATCACCAGACGGTCCATGCCTATGCCCATGCCGGATGTCGGAGGCATGCCGTACTCGAGGGCGCGCACAAAGTCCTGGTCGATGATCATAGCCTCGTCATCGCCCTTCTCGCCCAGGCGCATTTGCTCGACAAAGCGCTCGTATTGGTCGATGGGGTCGTTGAGCTCGCTATAAGCGTTGGCCAGCTCTTTGCCGTTGACCATCAGCTCAAAGCGCTCGGTGAGTTCGGGGTTGTTGCGGTGCTTCTTGGTGAGCGGCGACATCTCGATGGGGTAGTCGATGATGAAGGTGGGCTGGATATACTTGCCCTCGCACTTCTCGCCGAAAATCTCATCTATGAGTTTGCCCTTGCCGAGCTTGGGGTCGACATCGATGTCGAGCTGGCGGCATACGTCGCGCAGCTGGTCCTCGTCCATGCCGGAGATGTCGATGCCGGTATGCTCCTTGATGGCGTCGATCATGGTCACGCGGCGATAGGGAGCCTTGAAGTTGATCACATTGTCGCCAATCTTGACCTCGGTGGTGCCGTTTACGTCGAGACAGATCTTCTCAAGCATCTTCTCCGTAAAGTCCATCATCCAGTTGTAGTCCTTGTAGGCTACGTAGATTTCCATGCAGGTGAACTCTGGATTGTGGTTGCGATCCATGCCCTCGTTGCGGAAATTCTTTGAGAACTCGTAAACGCCCTCAAAACCGCCCACAATCAGGCGCTTGAGGTAGAGCTCATCAGCGATGCGCAGGTACAGGGGGATGTCCAGGGCGTTATGGTGGGTTATGAATGGGCGAGCAGATGCGCCGCCGGGGATTGACTGCAGGATGGGGGTCTCAACCTCGATGTAGCCGGCTTGGTTGAAATATTCGCGCATCGAGTTGTAGACCTTGGTGCGCTTGAGGAAAATATCTTTCACGCCGGGGTTGACCACCAGGTCGACATAGCGTTGGCGATAGCGCTGCTCGGGGTCCTCAAATGCGTCGTAAGCCACGCCGTCCTTGACCTTAACGATGGGCAGGGGGTGCAGGCTCTTGCTGAGCACTGTCAGCTCTTGGGCATGCACGGTGATTTCGCCGGTCTGGGTGCGGAATACGAATCCCTTGATGCCGATGAAGTCGCCGATGTCGAGCAGTTTCTTGAATACCACATTGTACATGTCTTTGTCTTCGCCCGGGCATATTTCATCGCGCGACACATACACCTGGATGCGTCCACGCGAGTCCATCAGTTCGATAAACGATGCTTTGCCCATGATGCGGCGGCTCATCAGGCGTCCGGCAATTGTTACGGGACGCGGAGGTTGCTGCTCGTCAGAGAAATTGGCCTTGATTTCGTCGGTATATGCGTCGACGGGATATAGCGCGGCGGGGTAGGGCTCGATGCCCATATCGCGAAGCTTCTGCAGCGAGGCGCGGCGTATGGCTTCTTGTTCGCTCAATTCGTTCATGCTCAATAGTTGCGTATTTATGGATTTAAATGCAAAGTTACTCATTTTTCTTCAAATAATAGCCAGTTGAGGGGTAAGATTTCTTAATTATAGGTGAGAAAATAGACGAAAGGCTAAAAATGGTGAAAAGAGTGAAGATTTTTGTTGAAAAATTATGTTGTATAACATAAAAGTCGTACCTTTGCATCAGTTTTTCATGGTATTAGATTTAAGGTAGAAGATTATTCGTCGTGACGACGAATAATTTTTTTGTACCTACCCTGTTGGGGTAGGAATCCTAGGCTTCCTATGAGTCCTAAACCAGTGAGGCAGGGTAGGAATCCTATGATTCATAGGAGGCCTACCCCAGCTCATCAGATAAAAAACAGCGGGCGCCCGACTGGGCGCCCGCTGTTTTTTATCTGATGGGTATTATCTGATGGCGATCTTTTTGGCGGTGGTGGGGGTCCGCACGATGTAGACGCCCGGGTTGAGGGTGATGCTCTCAGCCTGGCCTTGGTAGACGGCTGCGCCGAGTATTGAGTACACGCCCATTTGCTGGCGCTGCGGGTTGAGCAGTTCGCGTCCGTTCACTGCAAAGCCGCTATCGGCTGCTGCCGACGAGATGCCAGCCAGCACATTAAATGTCATGGTCACCGATGCAGCCTCAGCATAGGTCGAGTTGCCGCTCTGGGTAGCCTTGATCGACACTTCGCCGTCGCCGGTCAGGGTCAGCACGTTGCCAGAGATGGAGGCGATAGATGAACCCTTCACCACCTGGTAGCTCGCTGCCAGGCCGCTCGATGCGGTAGCGTTGAGGGTGATGCTCTGGTTGTCGTAGATGGTCGAGAAGTCCTGGTCCCAGGTGATCGACTGAGCCTTCTTGCTTACGGTTACCGATACTGTGGCCTTAATGCCGTCAGCGGTAGCTGTAACGGTGGTGGTACCTTCTGCCACAGCGGTTACGAGTCCGGTAGCGCTGATGGTGGCCACGCTGTTGTTACCGATAGTCCAGGTCACTTCTGACCAAGTTGCGTTGGTGGGCTGGATTGTTGCTTTGAGCTGGTAGGTGTCACCAATTTCGAGTTCGCATTTGTCAGCGTTAAGAGTTACGCTCTCTATCGCGATTTCGGCATCGATGATCGACTGGTATTCAGCTTTGCTCACGAGGCGCAGTTCGGCGGGAGCGTCAGCGTCGACCACTAAGTAGCTGGTGTTGCGGGGCACCATCTCGTAGTCGGCTGAGATGTAACCCAGTTTGCCCTCTGAGGTGATGCCGAGTTCGCGCATGGTCGACTTGTCCCAAGCGGTGTAGGCTACGTGGTTAGCGCGGTTGCTGGCGAAATAGGCCCCTTTGAGCTTGTTGCCCGAGGGGGTAGTGCCGCCCGAGCTCTTGAGTGTAACCTTGTTGTCGGCTACGTTGGCGCCCTTGCACTTGATCACAACGGGAGCACCGCCGGCCACTGTGCCAGTCATGGTGTCATATACGGCCAGACCGCGCTTGTTGTCAATCGAGGTCACATACAGGGCCTCCATGCCGTCGGGCATGGTGTAGGCAAACGAGCAATAGCTCACGCAGTAGTTGTTGCCATCGGCGGTGACGGTGGGCTTGAAGCCGAAGAAGTTGTCAGATGAGGTCTCGCTGATGGGGTGGGTGTACCAGAGGCGACCGGCGTTGACGGCATTGTCGACCATGTAGGTCATCTCCTTGGTCGAATAGTCCATGTCGCCCATGTATTTGGTCATGCCGCTATACGTGCCATAGGCCAGGCAGGCGCCATTCTCGCCCTCGGCCAGCAGATTCATGTACACCTCGACCATGTCGTAGACACTGCAATTCTGGGCCTTGATGTTGTAGAGGCTGCCCACCTTCTCGATATACAGTACAGATGCTGGGTCAGAGAGGGCGGTCTCGTGGGTGTAATATAGCTCGATGGCTGAGAAATCGACCCAAGTAGCCACCTTGTCGACCACAGCGTGGCGGTCCATCAGGTAAGCTATGCGGGTGGTTTTGTAGTTTTCTACGCGGTAGAATCCGTTGCCCTGCCACGTCCAGGTCTCAGCCATGACGCTGGTGGCGCAAGCGGCGACGCAGAGTAAGGATAGTAAAAATTTTTTCATATTATAGGGTAGTTGAAATTGCTTGATGGTCGGTTTGCAGATTTGTTTACTTTTCTCAATCGCTATTTGCAGACTTGTCTGAAATTGCTATTTCGGGAAATTAATGCGCAAAGATACAAATTTCGCTTAACATACCGAAATAAATCACCATAAAAAACGATAATCGCCCCTTTTTCCTCTCCCTCTCCCCTCAATTCCCTCCCTTCCCCCTTTGTCATTCCAACCAAAATAATTACCTTTGCATATCCTATTTCCCTTTGGGACTTCGCCCCATGTCTAATAGGTTTCCGGATGGCAGTGCGTAGCACGACATCTGTCAATCAACGATGCCGATGGGTACTCGATCACCTGGGTGGCCGGATGGCAGTGCGTAGCACGTCTTCTGTCTGGTCACAGTGCAGATAGGCACAGGATCCCACAGGTTTCCGGATGGCAGTGCGTAGCACGTCTCTTGTCTGTTAACCCCACATGGAGTGCGTAGCACGGAATGTGGGGTGGGAATCATCCCCGGCTGGTAGATATGAGTGCGTAGCACGGCTCTCAAGAACGTATCTTATTAACTATTATATTTGAATCTTAACCCTTACTATATGAGTTATACCATTAACCTCCAGCATATTGTCTTCCGTACCTATCGTAGTCGGTTTACGATTCCAGAAGACAGTAAGCGTATGATGTTTAAGTACATCTACGAGCTTTGCCAAAGCGAGGGATGGTACTTACTCCGTATAAATGCCTACCTGAATCATGTTCATATTCTCCTCGACATTCCAGCCACTGCCAAAGTGGCAGAGGTGGTACAGAAGATAAAGGCTAATTCTAGTAAATCCTTTTCTCATCATAGGATATTTCCTTATTTCGAAGGATGGGCCAGGAAATATGGTGCGTTTTCGGTATCGTACTCGGCTAAGCCTGATGTTATAGAGTATATACGTAATCAAGAAAAGCATCATCAAGGAGAGTCTTTTGAAGATGAGATGCGCAGACTGTTCCGAGAGAATGGTATAACTGATGTGGAAGAATTTCTAAAAGATGATGAACCTGCTTGAGAGCCGTGCTATCGCACTCATATTAATGAGGGAGAAGGATGCGCTACCCCACATTCCGTGCTACGCACTCCATGTGGGGTTAACAGACAAGAGACGTGCTACGCACTGCCATCCGGACACCTATGTGATCGAGTACCCATCGGCACAGTGACCAGACAAGAGACGTGCTACGCACTGCCATCCGGATACCAAGTTGAGTGGAATACCACGGAATGTATGGTATGAAACTTCCAGGGAAGTAGATTAGAATGCGATAGCCCGGCTCTCAATAGAAAGTAAGAATGAATTTTTAACCCATTATACTATATTGTATATGACTGCTGAAGAGAAATTGAGATTGGAGGAGAAGATAGTGGAGATGTTGAGCACTGTCTATGACCCGGAGATACCGGTGAATATCTACAGCCTGGGGCTGGTGTATAAGATCGACCTCGATGATGACGCCAACCTGAATGTGGATATGACGCTGACGGCCCCCAACTGCCCGATGGCCGACTTTCTGGTCAACGATGTCTACGACAAGCTGCGCAGCATCGACGGCATCAAGTCGGTCAATGTCAACCTGGTGTTCGAGCCAGAGTGGAACCAAGACATGATGAGCGAAGAAGCCAAACTCGAACTCGGATTCCTCTGATATTTCTGATATTTATACACAGATTACACAGATGTCACACAGACAAATATGAAGCAGTTATTTGAAAATAATTCCATAGAGGTGCAAGCACTGGCAGATATCACAGATTCCATCCGGATGGCCATCTGTGGAATCTGTTGGCGTACCTACGCCTCTGTGGAATTATATACTGCCAATAATCTGTGTGGCATCTGTGGAATCTGTGTATAAGTTACACCAAGGGTATTTTTACTATGATAGGTTATAAGATTAATGAGATATTTTATTCGTTGCAGGGCGAGGGCGTCTTTACTGGGGTGCCAGCCGTGTTTGTGCGATTCAGCGGCTGCAACCGCGCCTGCGACTTTTGCGACACCGATTTCTCGGCCTCGACTCCCATGACTGCCGAGCAGATTGTGGCCGAGATAGAGCGCTATTCGGCCAAGCATGTCGTCATCACCGGTGGCGAACCGGCCCTGCAGGTCGATGCCGCTCTGGTCGAGGCCATCAAGGTCACCGGCCATTACGTGCAGATCGAGACCAACGGCAGCCTGCCAGTGCCTGACAATATCGACTGGGTGACATGTTCGCCCAAGGCTCTCCCCTGGGGCATACAGCGCGTCGATGAGCTCAAGGTGGTCTATCAAGGCCAGAATGTCGAGGAGATTGCCGCCTATTTCTCGCCTCGGCTGCAGAGCTTGCAGCCCTGCTCGATGCAGAATGTCACAGAGACAGTGGCTTATGTACTGGCCCACCCCTGGTGGCGGCTGTCACTGCAGACTCATAAATTAATTAATATACCATAATTTATGCGCCCACTGGGGCGCGAGAGTTAATGCTCGAGGCCGCTCGTGATAATCGTGATTATCGTGGCCGAGCGACCCATCGAGGCAATCGACCTCCATCCGGATGGCACTCGAGCGATTCGATAATCCTCGATAATCTCGAGAGCTCTCGATAATTCTCGATCAAATTTAATCTAATTTAATCCCAAAATAAATTAAACCGCTATGAAAATTCTGAAATCCTGTCTGCTTTTAGCCTGCTTGGCTCTCGGCCTGTCGGCCTGGGGCTACCGCTATCAGTATGAGACGGCTCCGTCCGATCCCATGAAGACCCTCATCTACACCCTGCCTAACGGCCTGAAGGTGTACATGACTGTCAACAAAGACGAGCCTCGCATCCAGACCAACATCGCCGTGCGGGTTGGTTCGAAAAACGATCCCGCCGAGACCACCGGCCTCGCCCACTACTTTGAGCACATGATGTTCAAGGGCACTCCCGACTTCGGCACCACCGACTACGCTGCCGAGAAACCCATGCTCGACCAGATCGAGCAACTGTTTGAGGTATACCGCGTCACCACTGACTCGGCCGCTCGCGCCCAGCTCTATCACCAGATCGACTCGATCAGCTACCAGGCATCGCTCATCGCCATCCCCAACGAGTACGACAAGCTGATGTCGGCTATTGGCGCCAATGGCACCAACGCCTACACCAGCTATGACATGACCTGCTATGTCGAGGATATCCCGAGCAACGAGATCGACCGTTGGGCTAAGATCCAGGCCAATCGCTTCAAGAATCCCGTGCTGCGCGGATTCCACACTGAGCTCGAGACTATCTACGAGGAGAAAAACATGTCCCTCACCCAAGACTCGCGCAAGATGACCGAGGCTATGCTCAGCGCCCTGTTCCCTGACCATCCCTACGGCCAATGGGCAGTGCTGGGCCACCAGACCCATCTGAAAAACCCCTCAATCACCAACATCAAGAATTACCACAAGCAGTGGTATGTGCCCAACAACATGGCCGTCATCATGTCGGGCGATTTCGACCCCGACAATGTAGTCGACATCATCACCAAATATTTTGGTGACATGCAGCCCAATCCCAATCTGCCCAAGCTTCACCTCGCTGAGCAGAAGCCCATCACCGAGCCCAAGGCTGTAGAGGTGTGGGGCAACGAGGCCGAAGCTCTGATTCTGGCCTGGGCATTTCCCGGAGCTAAAGACAAGTGCCTTGAGACCCTCGAGATCGTTGATGCTATGGTCAACAATGGCAAGGCTGGCCTGATTGACCTCGACATCAACAAGCAGCAAAAAGCTCTCGGTGTTGGCACCGGCCTGTGGGGCCTCAGCGACCGCTCGGCTTATCTGGTGCAGGGCCGTCCGCTTGAGGGCCAGAGCCTCGACGAACTCAAAGAACTGATTCTCGCCGAATACGCCAAGCTGCGCAATGGCGACTTTGATGAATCGCTCATCCCCGCCACCATCAACAACTATAAACTCTACCAAGAGCAATCGATGGAGAGCAACGCCGGCCGCATGAATATCCTCCAAAACATCTTTATCAAGGATCTTGACCTTGAGGAAGAAATGACTGCCCTCGACCGCCAGAGCAAGCTCACCAAGCAGCAAATCGTTGACTTTGCCAACAAATACCTGCGCGACGATAACCTCGTGGCCATCTACAAGCGCCAAGGCCCCGACCCCAACGAGCTGAAAATTGCCAAGGCCCCCATCACCCCGCTTGCTACCAACCGCGACGCATCCAGCGCCTTCCTGCAGGAAATCCTCAGCGAAAAGGTTGAACCTATCCAGCCCGTATTCCTTGATTTCGACAAGGACCTGACCTTCCTCAATGCTAATGGCAATCTGCCCGTGCTGTATAAGAAGAATGAGAACAACGACCTGTTCCAGCTCATCTTTGTCTATGACTTCGGCATCGCCCAAGACAAGGAGCTGGGTATGCTTGGCTCTTATTTCTCGCTGCTCGGCACCGAGGATATGACCCCTGAGCAGCTGGCTCAGAAATTCTACGAATTGGCTTGCTCATACAGTATCTCGGTTGGCAACAACCGCAGCTATGTGGTGATTTCGGGACTCTCTGAGAATATGCCCCAGGCTTTGGCTCTGGTAGAGGACCTTATGGCTAACGCCAAGCCCGACCAGGAGGTCTATGACAAGGCTGTCGACCGCATGATCAAGGGTCGCGAGGATGGAAAGGCCAACCAGATGACCAATTTCTCAAATCTGCGCTCTTATATGATCTATGGGCCAGAGCTGAGAAAGAAGATGACCGTCAGCAACGATGAGGCTCGCGCCCTCAATCCGCAGACCCTTACCGACAAGCTGTCGCACTTTAACGATGTACAGCACTCGATCATTTACTACGGCCCCAACACCTCTGACGAACTGCTGGCAACCATCAACTCAACCCACCGCATTCCGGCTGATCTTAAGCCCGCTCCTCAGCGCGTGTCAATGATGCCGATTCAGCCTACAGAGACCACCTTCTTCATTGCTCCCTACGATGCCAAGCAGCTGTATATGTATCAGTATACCACTGAGGGCAAGCTGTTTGACCAAGCAATTGAGAATGATCGCCAGCTATATAACGAGTATTTCGGCGGTGGCATGAACTCGATCGTGTTCCAGGAGATGCGCGAGGCACGTTCGCTCGCTTATTCGGCTTGGGCAAGCCTCAACGAACCGAGCTACAAGACTGAGCCCTACTCGTTTGGCGCAATAATCGCTACCCAGAACGACAAGATGGAAGATGCCATCAAGGGATTTGAGGAGATTATCGAGCAGATGCCGGTTAGCCAGCAGGCTTTCGACTTGGCAAAGCAGGGCGTAGCTTCACGCCTTCGCACCGAGCGCATCATAAAGAGCGATGTGGCATGGCAATGGCTCGACAATCAGGATATGGGTATCCAGGGCGACGCGCGCAAGGACCTGTTTGAGGCTCTGCCGTCGCTGACGCTCGACGAGATTGTTAACTTCCAGCAGAAGAATGTCAAGGGACGCACCTATAATATATGTATCCTTGGCGACCCCAACGACCTCGACCTCGACGCCCTCCGCGCCCGTGGCAAGGTGGTGCTGCTCAACACCGATGAAATCTTCCCGTATTAAACTATAGTGAATAGTTAATAGTGAATAGTGAATAGTTAATAGTTAATAGTGAATAGTTAATAACGGCCATCCGGGATAAAACCCAGATGGCCGTTTTTGTAACCGTCCTCCCTGCTACCCCGTAGGGGTTGTTTCATATAGCTATTAGGCCTACCCACACAACCTACCCCGTAGGGGTTGTTTCAGGATGAATGAAACAACCCCTACGGGGTAGCAGGGAGAACGGTAACCTCTGGGCTATATGAAACAACCCCTACGGGGTACCACCCGGATGGCCGTTATTCACTATTCACTATTCCCTATTCACTACTTTTTGAGGTTCATGCCGACCATCATGCCATCGTATTGGTTGAGGAGGGACGAGAGGGCTGAGATGGTTGAGCTGCCCTGGCCGGTGAATGCGGTGACCATCTTGACCAGGCTGAGCATGCGCTCCCAGTCAAAGAGCAGGGTCAAGGTCGAATAGCTGTAGTAAACCTGTGCGGTAAAGCTGATCAGGCCGGTGGTGCTGCGTATCTTGAGTTCGCGCGCATCGCTGTCGAGGGTGTAGGTGCCCTTGATGGTGCGGCCGCCGAGGGTCATCGAGCAGTTGCCATCTTCGTCGAAGGTGAAGCTGCATGTCGAGGCGGAGATGCCAATCTTTGAGTAGACATCGGTGAGTTTACCCTCGATAGTGTTGGCGGCAACGGCTCCGCCGGCTTGTGTCAGGGCGTTCTCGCTGGTGAAGCGGCACTCAGGCGACGAGTATTTCCAGGTGCCGGAGAGGCGCTTGGGGGTTACGGTGGTCGAGTTGCCGACGAGCGATGAGAGCAGGCTGCTCACGAGGCTCTGTGAGCCAGAACTGTCAGATGATGAGCTGCTGCTTTTGTATGAGCCGCATGAGCTGAGCATCACGGCCGCGAGTATTAGAATGAGACAAGATTTAATTTTCATACTTACTTTATTTTGGTTTGTAATTGGGTGATAAAGGTTATAGGCGGGGCCATAGAAAGGCCCCGAACAGTTGCCGCCATACGGATACCTTAAATGAAAAATTAAAAATGAAGAATGAAAAATATCAGGGGGGATTATTTTTCATTTTTCATTTTTCATTTTTCATTAAAAATGACTGCGGTGGCCTGGGCGCCGATGCCCTCGCCTCGGCCGGTGAAGCCGAGGCGCTCGGTGGTGGTGGCTTTGACTGACACGCAATCGAGGGCGATGCTCAGGTCGGCAGCCACATTTTGGCGCATCTGCTCGATATAGGGGCTCATCTTAGGCAGCTGCGCTATGATGGTGACATCGACATTGCCCACGCTGTAGCCGCGCTCGGCGAGCATATCGCGCACGGCGCGCAGCAGGGCACGCGAGTCAGCGCCCTTCCATTGCGGGTCGGTGTCAGGGAAATGATAGCCGATATCACGCATGGCGGCCGCTCCGAGCAGAGCATCAGTTAATGCATGCAGGGCCACATCGGCGTCGCTGTGGCCCACCAGTCCCTTGTCGCTGGGGATATCTACCCCGCAGACTATGCATTTGCGCCCCTCAACGAGGCGATGCACATCAAATCCATTTCCTACTCTGATCATATCAAACTCTTTTTAAAACCACGTATTACACGGATTACACGGAAATCTATGGAGGTCAATTAGAAAACCACAGATTACACGGATTAAAAGGATTCCCTCCGGATGGCAATCCGTGTAATCCGTGTAATCCGTGGTTTTAAATATATCCCGGTTTCCGTAGTGGTTATCTACCAAAAATCTGCTTGAGGCCACCCATGTCGAAGGTGAGGGTGAAGCGGAGAGTCTGGTCCAGGGGCGAGCTCTGGGCGGTAGCCATCATGTAGCTGGCATCCAGCTTGAGCACATTGGTGGCAAAGCCGGCTCCCATCGCAAAGTATTTGCGGTTGCCCTTAAACTCATTCTCATAATAATAACCAGCGCGGAGGAAGAATTGTTGGTTGTAAGAATACTCGGCACCAAGCGAGAAATTGATTTCTCGGATCTCCTCCTTAAATCCGCCGGGAGCGTCGGTGAACGACTTGAAGATACCAGTGATAGGCGACATATCCTTCCAGTCCTGCAGTGCGGTCTCGTATTCGAGCTGGCCCTCGGCAGTGTTCATGTCATAGTCGGCTTCGCGCGGACGTGTAGGCACGAGCAACTTGTTGAGGTCCAATCCGATAGCCAGAGTATGATAATCAGCCAGTGGGAACATAAACATGGTACCCAACTTGAGGTTGGTGGGCAGGAAAGCGGGGTCTTCGCCGTTGTTGAAGCTCACCTTGGTGCCGATGTTTGAGATATTCCAGCCCCATGAGAATTGGCACTCGTTGCGGCCAATGATGGGATAGGTAGTGAAGTAGCCAGCGATGTCGGCCGAGAATGCCGAAGCGCCAGTCTGTTGGTCGCCAGCGTAACTGTCAGAGAATCCCAAAGCCGAATAGATGTAGCGGAACACCACGCCCATCGAGAATTTCTCAGATAGTTTGCGCGAATAGCCCAGGTCGACCGACATTTCGTAGGGGTTGTAGCTCTGCACTACCGAGCCGTCCGTATTCTCCGAGGTAACCTCGCCAAGCGAGAAGTAGCGGAGGCTGGCGCTGATGGCCTGGTTGTCCTCATGGCCAATTTTCCAGTAACCCGACAGGTTGGCGAGGAAGATGTCGTTGACCAGCTTGCGCAGCCACGGGGTGTAGCTGAGCGAGAGGGCAGCGTCGCTGTAGGCGAAGGCATATTTCGAGGGATTCCAATATTGCGAGTTGGCATCGGGGTCGGTGGCCGCGCCGAGGTCGCCCATCGAGGCACCGCGAGCATCGGGGGCGATGCTGAGCGAGGTCACGCCAGTCTCAACGGGATTGAATTCGTTTTTCTGCGCCATGGCCGCCATTGCAACAAGCAGTGCCGCCAAAGCGAAATAGTATCTCAAGAAATGTTTCATGCTTTGGTTAGGGATAATGTCTACGAATAAATTAACTCAATTCTCTTTGAATTATTGTGTAGACCTACGTGGATTATGCTCTTGAGAGCCGTGCTACGCACTCATAGAGATTGGGTATTGATATTTCTGACCCCACATTTCGTGCTACGCACTCCATGTGGGGCATTCTATAGTAATTTCCAAA
>JAJBUH010000088.1 GCA_020860445.1 Bacteroidales bacterium
TCAGGCTTGCAGCCCTCTCGGCGGCGGAGAAGTCGCCGAGGGATATGGCGGTGGAAATCTGAGCGTTGGTCACGTACCTGAGCAGGCTGCAATTCATCTCCGGGGTCTGGGCCAGGCGGGCGAGGCTGTCAAACATTTGCCATGTCTCTTCCCTTTCCCCTCTTATGCCCATCCAGTATGCGAGGTCGCAAAGCGAGTAGAGGCGGTTGAGGCCGCGGCCGGAGCGGCCATAATACTCGGCGGCTTCGCGGGTGTAGCGCTCGGCCTCGTCGTACATGTACGATGAGGCGAAGATGTCGGAGATGCGCTCCGCCGTCTTGGCGCGCCAGTAGTCGTCGCCGAGGGCGGCGGCCAGCTCGTGGGCCTCGTATACGTCCCTCATGGCCGAGTAGAGCTCGCCTCGGTTGTGGGCTATGTCGCCCCTGTAGAAGAGCGAGCGCATCAGCCGGGGCTTGTCGCCGTCGGCGCAGTAGTATTCGGCGGAGGGGCCGATGATTGAGTCGGAGCAGAATACGCTGTCGCACTTCACCCCGGCCTGGGTGTAGAGCAGCCCGTGCAGGGCCCGCTCCCGCTCGCCGGACAGCGCGGCGCGGTCTACGGCCAGCACGATGGCCAGGGCCGAGTCGGGCTCCTCCTCGATTACGCTCTCGGCGCGGAGCATCAGCTCCCACTGCGCTGAGTGGCGATGGCATGACGGCAACGCAGCCGCCATGACTGCCAGGGCAACCAGCAGGGCTGCCAACCTCCATGCTCTGACCGGGGCATCTCCCAGCATCGGTGATTTCGGCGTGTCCTTTTTCATCTCACCGCAAAGTTACGCATTTTTTCCCTGTAAACAAAGGGCTTTAGCAAGAAAGTGAGAAAATAGGGGAAGGTATAGAAAAGGCCATTGAATCCTATGTTTTTGTTACCGAGCTTGATCCCATATCCTATATCAGGATACTTGTCCTTTTTGGAAAGGATGTTATTGAGAGAGGGGGTGGGATTGTCGTTAGCTTTTACCTCCACCAAAATGATGTGGCCTTCGTCACGAATGATGAAATCAATCTCTACAGTCGACTTTTCGTTTTTGTAATAGAAAAGCTCAAAACCGGCTTTGTAAAGCATGTCTGCCACTATGTTTTCATACAAAGCCCCCTTGCAAGTGTTTAGGTTGCGATTGAAGCGCAAATCGCGTTGCGCCCCCTCCTCAAGCGAACCGATCAAAAGGCCAGTGTCTTGAAAATACAATTTGAAATTCTGCGGATTGTAGTTGCTACGCAGAGGCAATTCAAGCAAATCGAGATTGTAACAAATGTTGGCAATCCCAGCGTCGTGCAGCCAGTCGACGGTACCTATATAGTCCCTGTTCCTTGCATTCTTGGCTATTTTTGAAATCTGAAATTTTTTGTTCTCTTTGCCCAGGAATACGGGTATATGACGAAATATGCTTTGAATCTTACCCTTGTCAAGACCCAAGGCGTATTTGGTAATGTCCTCTTCATAATCCGTCAGGAGTTGCCGCTGATTCTTCAATGAATCGGTAAAGCTGTTTGATTCGATGTAATTGGACACAATGGCTGGCATGCCTCCCAGAACCATATAGTCGCGAAATGCCAATGACAGAGCGTTCATTTGCGACAGGGTGAGCGGCTGAACCTCAACCATGTTTTTCAGCAATCCCCCGATCTGCTCCTCGTCGTAGCCCTTGGCCCAAAGGAACTCCTCAAAATCCAATGAGTGCATTTCGTAGTCCTCCTTGTATCCCACGCTATTAGATTCGATTTCTTGGTAAAAGATACCCATAAGAGATCCTGAGCAGATGACGTCGTATCTGCCATCGATCATGAACGATTTGAGCGAGGTAGCACAATCTGGACACTTCTGCAGCTCGTCAAACACTATGATAGTCTGGCGAGGGATGAATCGCTTGGTGGAATCGGTAAATGTTATGTTCTTGACTATGGTATCCACATCGTATCCATCGGCAAATATGGAAAGATATTGGGCCTCCAATGCAAAGTTGATATACACCACATTGGGGTATGTGGCATTGGCAAATCGAAGAATGGAGAATGTCTTTCCAATCTGTCGGGCTCCTTTTACAATCAAAGGCTTCCTATTTGGATTACTATACCAATCCTTTAAGTATTGATCTATCTTTCTTCTTAAAATGTTCATAATCCGTTGGTATTTGACTGCAAAATTACAAAATATTTCACATTTTTCCAATATAAATTAAGGGTTGCTTCACATTTTTCCACTCAAAAGCAACTTTGTTCTCACATTTTTCCAACCGATATAAGTTGTTATTTCACATTTTTCCTTAAGTGATGGTTTTAAACACGGAGAACATGGAGGATCACGGAGTACACAGAGATTTTCACTTTCCTTAGATAATACGTTTCTCAATTCGGTCATGGAGACCGCTGAAGCGGTACCAGAGGTCTCGGAGTGCGGGTGTCATCCTTTTGAAAGAGAATCTCCGTAGACTCAATGGTCCTCCGTGTTTATAATGTACTCACATAGTTTAATTTTATTTTGACCGGATAAATGAATTAATTTTACATAACTTTCTAATTAGTAGTTACTTAACCAAAATTTTAACCTCAAAACCGTCAATTCATTCTAAAATCTTAGCCTCAATTGGCCTCTCATTCACCCAAATCTTAACCTATGAGTTACTACAAACTGAAGATACCCCCCAAAATCCCAAAAAAATCTTCGCCACAAAAACCGTTGCCAAAAATTTGGCAAAGATACACATTTTTTCCCATCCCTCAAAATATGTTTTTATTGATTAAATTTTGGAGTTGGGAGATTATTTATTAATTTTGCATAAGTTACAACTGGGTTTGGGTAAATTGAAGCACTGTTTATCCACAGGGCCCGTTAATTATCAATCTAAAGTCCAAACAAATGAGTGTGGAAGAAAAAAATACAAAGTATCCAATAGGTATACAGACATTCTCTGAAATTATAGAGGATGGGTATCTATATGTGGATAAGACAGCTTATGTCTATAAACTTGCCAATGGGATGCCAAAGTATTTGTTTCTGAGCCGCCCTCGCAGGTTTGGCAAGAGCTTATTGTTGAGTACATTGAAATGCTATTTTGAAGGCCGCAGAGAGCTTTTCAAGGGACTGGCTATCGAAAGCCTGGAACACGATTGGATCGCCAGCCCTGTAATCCATCTCAGCTTGGCGGGATTCAAAGGCAATGAACCAGAAAAACTACGCCAATATCTCAATAATGAATTCCGACGCTTTGAGCGTCAGTTTGGCGACTTTGGTCGTTGCGACAATCTTGGCTCCAGCCTTAAGAATCTGATTGAATACCTCTACGAATCTACTGGCCGCAAGGTGGTTGTCCTCATCGATGAGTATGACAATCCTCTGCTTTGCGTGGTGCATGACAAAGCGAAACGCCCCTCTATACAAGCTGTTGTGACCGAACTGTACGCCACACTCAAGGATAGCGACCAGTGGCTAAGATTCGTGTTTATTACGGGAGTAACCAAATTCTCACAACTCAGTATATTCAGCGAATTGAATAACATCACTAATATCAGTATGCGTGATGAATTTTCGGCTGTCTGCGGCATAACAAAGGAGGAACTTGACACTCAAATGGCGCAAGGCCTCCGCTCATTAGCTGAGGCAATGGATACGGATGTCGAAGACATGCGCCTTCAAATCACTGACAGATATGACGGGTATAAATTCTCTGCTAAAGGACAAGATATCTATAACCCTTACAGTCTGCTCAAATGCTTTGAGGAAAAAGATATTCGCGACTATTGGTTTGAAACTGGGACACCCACTTATCTTATCGAGGTGCTGAACCAATACAAGGTAGTGCCATCTAATATCGGGAAGGTACAGGCTACAGCCTCTGACTTTGATGCCCCCACTGAGGATATGAAAAGTTGGATACCCCTATTCTATCAAAGCGGCTATCTAACCATCAAGGATTATAATCCCATAGTGAAACTCTATACTCTGGATATCCCTAACAGCGAAGTGAGGACTGGACTGATGAAATCTCTGCTCACTAACTATGTGAAAAATCCATTGATGGCCAGTGGCACTGTAGCCGACATGATGCTTTGTTTCTACAATGAGGATATAGCTGGAGCTTTGAGTAAGATGGCCAAGTTTTTCGAGACCGTGCCATATTGCAACAATATCGACTATGAGGGCCATTGGCAACAGATGCTATACGTGATTTTCTCACTATTTGGAGCCTACGCTGATGTGGAGGTTCATGCCCCTAAGGGACGTATAGACATGGCCATGGTATTTATGAAGAAGCTATATCTCTTTGAAATTAAACTCAATGGCAGCGCTCAAGAAGCGATTGACCAAATCACTACCAAAGGCTACTCTAAGCGTTTTCAGTTACTGAATCTCCCAATAGTAAAAATTGGTATCTCCCTTGATACCACCAATCGGACCATCACCGATAAGATAATTTTGGAGTAAGAAGATTGATGGAAACCGTTGCCAAAAATTTGGCAACGGTTTTTATGGCAAAGATTTTTCTATAAAACACTGATGCGGCGTGGAGAAATTTCTCCACGCCGCATCAGTGTTTGGGAGTAATGGTTTTTACCAGCCCCAGATGTTTTTGGGTTTGGGAGGGAGGGGGCTGTCGTGGGGCTCAATTTTGTTGTCCTCGATGACGAGGTAGGAGCCATTGCCGA
>JAJBUH010000114.1 GCA_020860445.1 Bacteroidales bacterium
GGCCTCTACATAGCCCGCGCCCAATCCTCATCCCTCTCCGCCACCAAGAAATTCCTCCGATAGCCTCCTCTATCCTCTCCTCTAAAATACCTCGTCCGAGATTGGCCCCTCTCAAGCCAATCTCGGACGAGGTATTTTTTACAGCGTTTTCTTTTGGAATTCTGAGAATAAAGTCGTAAATTTGTAAAAATTTTACAAATTAGACAGTTTTCTTATGCTGATACAGTTTTCTTTTGAGAGTTTCAAGTCGTTTAAGGAGGAGGCAACCCTGTCTCTTGCCGCATCGCAGCTGAAGGATCCTACAATCCCATCAAGTGATGCGATGGCTGACGTAGGAGCCTCCGTTGGCGCTTTGCTTCACGCTGCGGCAGTGTACGGGGCCAACGCTTCGGGCAAATCCAACATGGTGAAGGCCATGGAGACTTTCAAATGGCTTGTGCTCAACTCCCAGAAAGAATTGCAAGCAGGAGAAAGGATAAGGGTGGAGAGCTACAGGCTTAACAGCCAATCGGCTTCTGAGCCATCCTCGTTTGAAATCGTTTATTGCGACCCGGACAATCAGTACCGCTACGGATTCGCTGCGGACAGCGATGCCGTGCGGAGCGAATGGCTCTATCAAAAAAGCTAATCGAAAGAGGGCGAAAGAGGTGGAGCTGCTGTTTCGTGAAAACGGCGAGATTACGGTGCACGGCAAGATGCCAATCGTCAAGGACCTCGTGGCCAAGAGAATGGTGCGCGATAATGCCTTGCTTCTATCGGTGGGAGCTCAGTTTAATGACCCCATCTGTGCGAGAGTGACGGAATGGCTAAGCGGCATGGCGGTGGTAACCAGCAGCGACAGAGACAAGATGTGGAAACAGGCCGTATCGCGCCTGGACAACCCGGAGTTGAGGAAACGCATCGTGGCGTTCTCCAAATACGCCGATCTTGGGATTGAGGACATCGAGAAGGTCAATGACACCGTGGTCAGCCGCCATGTGCAGTATGATAATGGAGTCCCCGCTCAGAGTGTGGCTTTTGTGATGGACGAGAACGAGAGCGAAGGCACTGTCAAATATTTTCGCTTGGCCTACCCCCTGCTTGATGCTCTTGACAATGGGAGCTGCCTGGTCATTGACGAATTGGACTCACAACTGCATCCGGTGCTGGTATCTAAGATAGTCTCCATGTTCAACTCGGCTGAGACCAACCCTCGCCATGCGCAGCTCATCTTCACCCTCCATGACACCAACGTGCTCAATGGCCACCTGTTGCGCAGGGACCAGGTATGGTTCACGCAGAAAGACAGGCTGGGAGAATCCGAGCTTTACTCCCTGGCAGAGTACAACGTGCGCAACAACGCCCCTTTTGAAAAGGAGTATCTCGCTGGCAAATATGGGGCCATCCCGGTGACTGGCGATTTTAACCGAGTGATGAAGCCATGAAAAAACGAAAAATGTAACCCACACTTGCTAATTCTAAAACCCATAAAAACTGCATGAAATCATTAATCTTTCCGCTATTCGCGATTCTTCACAGCGCTCAGATAGCGCTATGCGCCGCTGCGGCTCCCGATTTGGTCATAGGGCACTCCCCCGAGGACATTCCCGATGCTCTGATACATGGAGAAGAAAATCCCTATGGGATTGAATTCCAAGTTAACTATGACTATGAGCTTTATAATTTATCTGAGGAGGAGATTTATGCAAAAGGGCCTTTGACCTTCTCCATCAAGACAGAAGAATGGGTACCGATTCTTCTTTTCATGTCCTCATGGCAAGCATATCAAAGTTATGGGGAAATCAGATTCCTACAAAAACGCTACGGAACTGATTATAATGTAGGAGAGTGGTGGGACCTCCAATTCACTGGAGTACATCCAGAGACATTTTTCTTGATTGGTTACCTCTATGAGGAAAAGGATGGGATCCAGAATTATTATTTTTTAGATCAATCTTTCATCAATTCCTCTGACTATCTCTCTGAGGAGGACTATAAGCTGGTGTTCCCGGATGATGTCAACGGAATGGAGGCAATTGATAGACAGGGATTGGATATAATGGTTAATGAAGGGCAGATAATGGTGGTTAGCGCCGATGGCATTGCACCACAGATAGAAATCTATGATGCCAATGGCAGACTGGTGATGAAAGCCTCTGCCTCCTCCCCCATCGACATCTCCCACCTACCTAAGGGCCTCTACATAGCCCGCACCCAATCCTCATCCCTCTCCGCCACCAAGAAATTCCTCCGATAAACGTTACATGGTAAAGGTTGGCCAGGGCCAACCTTTACCATGCAAACATAAGACGCTGAGAGATTATGCGAGGAGATGGGAGGGGAGCTGGGGCATGGCGCCGGGTTGGGTGCAGACGTAGGCCGAGACATCGACGGCGCGGCGATGGGCCTCGGGGATGGAGGCGCCCTTGAGGAGCGAGGCTACAAACGAGCCAGTGAATGAATCGCCGGCGCCGACAGTGTCGGCAACTTCGACCTTGGGTGTCGGCAAGAAAGATACCGAGCCATCGGCCCCGAAGACATAGCTGCCGCAGGTGCCGCAAGTGAGGATCAGCATCTTCAGCCCATAGTCGTTGATAAGGCGGCGGCAACGGTCCTGCACATCGGTGGCGGAATAGTCGAGCATACGGCTCACAATCACCAGCTCCTCATCATTTATCTTTAGGATATCGCACAGGCGCATAGACTCTTCGAGTACCTCGGGGGTATAGAAATGTTGACGCAGATTAATGTCAAACACCTTGAGGCTACCCTCAGGCATAGCCTCGAGAAAGCGGCGAATCGTGCGGCGCGACCCCTCGGAGCGCTGGGCCAGCGAACCAAAGCATACCGCCTGGGTATCCGCCGCGAGAACGGCCATGGCCGATGTCCAGGGGATATTGTCCCAGGCTGCGCCCTCACGGATATCATACTGAGGCACGCCCTTGGCATCAAGCTCTACTTGCACTGTGCCAGTGGGATAATCCACGCGCTCTATCACATAGCGCAGGCCTTTCTGGTCAAATGTCTCCAATATTTCATCGCCCAGGGCATCATTGCCCACAGCGCTGGCGGCATAGCCGTCGAGGCCAAATTGCGACGCATGGAATGCGAAATTGGCAGGCGCACCGCCTATCTTTTTGCCCTCGGGCAGCATATCCCACAGGGCCTCTCCTAATCCAACAATCTTCATATAAAATGAAAAATTAAAAATGAAAAATTAAAAATTAGTTTTTGAGGCGGAAGATGTAGGCGGCGAGGTAGATGACGCCGAGGGTCATCACGGCTACCGCACCGTATTGGGCGCCTACGGCATCGCTGGCATAACCCATGGCGAGGGGGAATACCGTGCCGCCAAAGAGGCCCATGATCATCAGGCCAGACACCTCATTTTTTTCGGTCGATGTGCTATTGAGCGCCTGCGCAAACACCATCGAGAACACATTGCTATTGCCATAGCCAATCAGTCCGATACCAGTGTAGAGGAGAGCCACGGTGTCGCCCACAAAGAGCAGCGCCATGCCGGCTGCCATCATAGCCACGCTGAGGATAAAGAAGGTGCGAGTGGGCACAGCCCTAAGGATAAACGACCCAGTGAAGCACCCTATTGTGCGGAATATGAAATACACGCTGGTGGCGAAGCCAGCCTCCTCGAGGGTGAGGCCTACACGCTCAATGAGCAACTTGGGAGCCGTGGTATTGGTGCCGACATCGATGCCCACGTGGCACATGATGCCCAGGAAGCAAAGCAGGATGAAAGGCTTGCCAAGCAAGCGGAAACAGCTGCTGACGCTTGATGCTTTGTCAGGTCGTTCTTCATGTATCGGTGTAGCGCCGAGAAATGCCACTGACAGCAAGCACACCGCAGCATAGATGGGAAACAGCACCCTCCAACCGAGGCCCAGAGTGGGCATAAGCATAGTGGCACCCCAAGCGCAAATGATAGGAGCGAGGAACGATGCGATAGCCTTGACAAATTGGCCAAACGTAAGGGTCGAAGCCAACTTATCGGATGTAATAAGGTTGCTCACCAATGGGTTGAGCGAAGTCTGCATCAAGGCATTGCCGATGCCGAGCAGCGAAAAGGCGATCAGCATCACTGTGAATCCTTCGCCAGCCATCGGGATAAGCAGCGATAGCAGAGTCACGCCGAGGCTGAGCATCACTGTGCGCTTGCGGCCGATGCGATTCATCAGCAGTCCGGTCGGCACCGAGAAGATTAGGAACCAGAAAAATACAAGCGAGGGGAAGAGGTTGGCCTGCGAATCGGTGAGGCCAAGGTCTTTCTGCACATAATTTGAGGCGGTGCCCACCAGGTCGACAAAACCCATGGCGAAGAAGCACAGCATTATGGGCAGTATCTGCGCCATCGTAGTGCGGGGCCTTACGGCCACCTGCGGGCGCGCAACCGTAGTTGCAGTATCTTGAGAAGCCATATTTAAGGATAAAGTATAAGGGATAAGTGATAAAGTATCTGGAGAACGTAAGCACAAATAAAACACAATTTTAAAATTATATAAAGGGGTTAACCACAGATTTACACTGATTTTCACAGATTCCATCCGGATGGTCTGTGACATCTGTCAGTGCCTCTGGCACTTTTTGAAATATAGAGGCGATCCTCTAAGGCATCTGTGTAAATCTGTGTAAATCTGTGGTTCCTATTCATTATAATTTAATCTGACAAGTTACTTATGTGCTTACGTAAAGCTTACGTGCTTAAGTTTTAATTACCCGCAAGGGGATAGATTTTGAGGGAATTGATTTTGGCTGAGGCGCCATTGGCACCGATGCGCAATTGATTGTAGGGCTGGGTGGGGAATACCAGATTGGTCATCGCAAAGCGCCCGTCGCCATCAAAAGCCTCGACCGAACAGCGGTCGATAAACAGGCGCAGCTTGCCCTGTGCATCATAGGTCGGTGCCACCGTCACTGCCGGAAAACTATGAGAGAAATCCGACAACCCGGCGCGAGTGCGATCCATCGAGAACTCATTCTTCTCCGCATCGTAGAGCATCGCCAACTCTTCCCCCTGGGCATTGCTGAGGGTGAGAGTGAGCTGCTTGCCTCGGGCAGCGGCATAGTCGATTTCAATCTCGCACACTCCGTCATTGGCCTCGGGCAGCGCAAAAGATTTCTCCTTGCCATTGCCTACGCTGAATGCACCCTTGGCGACAGCCTTCCCTCTGAGCCCATCGACCTCGGCCGACGGCTTAACGCTCAGATACAGTTGGCCATCATCGGCACGGAACAGACCCAGGTCGCGAGGCAGAGTGTTGGCGCTGCGATATTGCATGGTGGGCACATCATTGGCATACTGCCAATTGCTCATCCAGCCCAGCACCACGCGACGGTCATCCGGCGCATTGCTCCAGCTCACTGTGGCATAGTGATCCTTGCCGTAGTCCATCCATTTTGTCACCGATGGTTCGGTGTCGCAGCGGAATGTCTTGCCGTCGAAGTCGCCAACGAAATATTGCGTTGCACTGCCGCCAAATGGTCCACCCGGGTTGAGGTTACACACCAGCACCCATTTGCGCTCATCGGTGCCTTCGACTGGGAGTTCAAACAAGTCGGGACATTCCCACACGCCCTCTTGAGCGCCATATCCCTTGCCAAAGCTGCTCTGCAAGGTCCAATCTTTAAGGTTGGCCGAGGTGTAGATTTGCATCTGATGCTCAAGGGCATCGGCGAGCACCATCACCCATTGGCCGGTAGGCTCATGCCAGAACATATTGGGGTCTCTCGCCTCTCTTGGATTGGGGATAATAGGATTGCCGGGATATTTGGTGAATGTCAGTCCGCCATCGTGGCTGTAGGCCAGGCTCTGCACCTGGCTATGAGCGCAAGAGGTATAGATCGAGATAACTGTGCCCTCGCCAAATCCGGCAGTGCCCTTATGATCGACAACCGAACTGCCGCTGAAGATTGTGCCAAGTCCGTCAGGCTCGATAGCCTCGGGATGGTGGGTCCAGTTGACAAGATCTTTTGATGAAGAATGGCCCCAAGTCATATTTTGCCATTTCGAGCCGTAGGGATTGTGCTGGTAATAGAGATGCCATTCGCCATCACGGTAGAACATGCCATTAGGGTCGTTCATCCACCCATAGAGCGGGGTGTGATGGTAGAGCGGTCGGTATTTCTCGGTATTCTGGGTGTCAAAGGTGTCGGTCATCTGCATCGCGCTCCAGCATACATAGTCGGCGGCTTCGCGACTGCGGCTGCGATCAGCCTCGGTGATGATGTTGAGCAGCACCTCGCCTTGTCCGCGATAAGGCTCGAGGTCGAGAGGCACCACATAGTCGACATTAGTATCGGCGAGACGCACATACAGTGTGCGCTCAGGCTTGCCATTGACCAGCACCTCGACCTTGGCATCGGGCATAGCCTCCTGGACAGGCAGCAACAGATAGCGCTGCGGCTCGGTGAGGCGCACCATGGTATTGGTAGAGCCGAGGTGCGAGGCCGAAATGCCAGCCCAAGAGACAGCCGGGGCAGCTATGGCAGCAGCTACAAGTAAAGCCGGGTTGAAGATTTTCATGATTTCGATGTTGTTTGAGATTAGAGGCGGATTCGAGCTCAGGGTTGCCAATGCGCCAAGTGGGCGTGAGATTCTTACCATTATTTATAGCCGCCTGGTGGGCAATTGGCATCGTGGCTGAAATCCATTGCAAATTTAATACGGATTTATATCAGATAGGTAATACACAGGTCACATTTTATGAAAAAATTGATTCAATGTAGCGAAATTTGTGCCTTATGTAACCTCAATTATCAATTCTACAATCCCCAAATTGGGATTTTGTCGGGTGAAATCACTAACTTTGCCGTATCCAAAAACCAACCCTTTTTTCATCCCAATCTAAACCCACGATATCATGAACCTCTACCCTTGGCGCTCGCTCCTCTTGTTTACTCTCAGCATTGCCGTCGCCGCACTGACGGGCTCGTGCACTCACGAGCCACATTACCGCATCGGGGTGTCGCAATGTTCGGCCGATGACTGGCGCGATAAGGTGAACGAAGAAATCAGACGCGAAGCCATGTTTCATGACAACATAGAGATCGAGATCCGCTCAGGCGATGACGACAACGCCAAGCAAATCGCCGACCTGGAGTATTTCGTCAACGAGGGCTTTGACCTAATCATCGCTGCGCCCAACGAGGCCGATGCCCTGACCCCCCACCATCAAGCGGATATACGAGAGTGGATTGCCAATCATAGTATTTGACCGTAATGTCAATGGCGAATACTATACTGCTTACCAAGGGGCCGACAATGTTGAGATTGGGCACCAAGCGGCTCTGTTGGCTCGGGCTATGCTGGGCGACGAGTGCAGAGCCATCGAGATTTGCGGATTGGAGGGTTCCTCGCCGGCATCTGACCGACAGCGAGGCTTCGACTCTAACGCTGAGGCTCTTGGTATCAGAGTGTTGGGCTCGGGTTTTGGCAATTGGAATTACGAAGAGGGAGCCCAGGTGGCCGATTCGCTCTTGGCCCTCTATCCCGAGGCCAATCTGGTATACGCCCACAACGACCGCATGGCCATAGCCGCAGCCGAACGAGCTCGCGCCATGGGCCGCGATATCAAAACTATAGGCATCGATGCCGCGCCCACGATTGGCATTCAAGCGGTGGCCGACTCGATAATCGATGCCACATTCCTCTACCCTACCGGAGGCCACGAACTGGTGCGCACTGCCATCGCTATACTTGAGGGCAAGCCGTACTCAAAAGTCTCAATCCTCCCCACCCCGGCGGCTGTCGATGCCACAAATGCCGAAATGCTATTGTTGCAGGACCAAGCCCTGCGCGAAGAGACAAGCAAAATCAGCGGCCTAAAGCAGAGCCTCGATTCATATTGTGAGAAACACTCGCTGCAGACTGCCTTTCTGTATAGCGCCTTGATTATCATAGTGCTTTGCGCCTGGTTGCTATTCGTGGTGCTACGCGCCTACTGGGCACGCAAGCGCCATCACCAAGAGGTTGAGGCCCAGAATATCGAGCTGGCAAAGCAGCGCGACCAGCTCGACACACTGTACAAACAATTGCAAGATGCTACGCGCTCAAAGCTGACATTCTTTACTAACGTGAGCCACGACCTGCGAACGCCACTTACCCTCGTGGCCGAACCAGTGCACCAATTGGCCACAGCCACTAACCTCACCGAGCAACAGTCAACCCTGATGCAACTCGCCGACAAGAATGTAAAGCGCCTGCAACGCCTAATCAATCAGATACTTGACCTGCGCAAATACGAGGATTCAAAGCTCGGCTTATTCCTAAAAAATGTTGACCTGAGCGAGGCTCTGCGCGAGTGAAGCGCAGTTTTTGAGGCTGCAGCCCGCAAGCGACATCTGCATTTCTCTTTGACTATCGAGCCAGACAAGGATTATCATACGGCCCTTGATCTCGACAAGATCGAGCGAGTATATTTCAACATTCTCTCCAACGCCTTCAAATTCACCCCAGCCAATGGCTCGATTGATGTCAATCTATCGCGCAAGGGCGATTCCATCTGCTTGGCAGTCAAGGACACGGGCGTAGGAATACCCCAAGAGGAAATTTCACAGATTTTTGATCGATTCTTCAAGACTGACCATATCAATCCTACCGGTTCTGGCATAGGCTTGGCGCTGTCGAAGGTATTCGTTGAGATGCACCAAGGCACTATCTCGGTTGAGAGCCAACCGGGCAAAGGCAGCACTTTCACCGTTACCCTCCCCGTCAAGCAGGCACAAGCGGACACCGCTGCTGATATCCAAGCATCGGTATCGCTGGCCGAGGCCGATGACGAGGAGCTCAAGGAGGTCGAAGCCCTCGAAACCGAACCCCATAAGAATGCTCCTACTATACTTATTATTGATGACAACCCCGACATCCGAGTACTGGTCAAGAGCATACTCAGCCCAAAATTCACAGTGCTTCAAGCCTCATCGGGCGCCCAGGGCATCAGGCTCGCCACCAAATACATCCCTGACCTGATTATCTGCGATGTGATGATGCCAGGAATCGATGGCTATGAGACGTGTCGCCGATTGAAAGCCGAGGAGGTTACATCGCACATACCGGTATTGTTGCTTACTGCCTGTTCGCTCGATGAGCAGCGAACCCTCGGATACCAATGCGGTGTGGATGCCTATATGTCAAAGCCTTTTGATTCTGAGATGCTATCGGCTCGCTGCGACTCGCTCATCGAGAATCGTAAGCGTATATATTCTTCCATGGGAGCTGCGTCTACAGTCGAACCCGCAGCTGAGACCGCTCCGCAGAAATCGGCGCCAGTCCACGACATCGACAACGAATTTTATCAGCGATTCGTGGCCATCGTCAACGATGAGATTGGCAACGCCGATCTGTCGGTCGAGGAACTGGCACAGCGTCTGGGGCTGAGCCGCGTGCAAATGTATCGCAAGCTCAAGGCCCTCACCAACTATTCGCCAGCCGAACTGATACGCAATCTGCGTCTGCGTCGCGCCGCACAGATGCTCAAGAACTCGGAGATGACCGTTTCCGAGATCGCCTACTCGGTGGGATTTACCTCGCCCAGCTATTTCGCCAAATGCTACCGCGAATATTTCAACGAGACTCCCTCAGAAGTCCAAGCCCGCACCTCCAAACTCGAATAGTATTTGAAACCACAGATTGACACAGATTATCACAGATTATTGATTGCATCTCTCTATTATCTTACATAAATTGAAATTAGTGGAAATCTGTGTTAATCTGTGGCTTTATTACATAAGATGAAATTTTTGTTACCATGAAACCATTTTTTCATCCATTGCAACATTCGTTACACATCTCCGCCCCTTTTTGATAGTAATTTTGCAACAGATTCTTACCCAAATTACCATCAACTTTACTAAATCCCCTACAGATTTACACCATGACTAAGACAATTCTTTCAGTCGCGCTCGCCATAAGTTCTGCTCTGGCACTCCGAGCCGATGTCATCACCGTCAACGGTTCGGTGGTGTCTGCTTCGGACGGCGAACCCATAATTGCCGCTTCAGTGCAATCCGTGGACAATCCCAGCTTAGGCGTTACCACCGACATAGACGGACTATTCTCAATAAAAGTCGAAGAAGGTTCTCTGCTCAGATTCTCCTATATTGGATATAAGACTCAAGAAAGTCCCGCCACCCCAAGCATGACAATCAAGCTCGAAGAAAATGCCAATCTGCTTGACGATGTAGTGGTAGTGGGCTATCAAACCCAGCGCAAAGCTGACCTCACCGGCGCAGTGTCGGTTGTGAAGGTCGATGAAATCAAAACCAACAGCGACACCGACCCCATGCGCGCCCTCCAAGGCAAAGTCCCTGGCATGACAATCACCTCTGACGGTTCTCCCTCAGGCACTGGCACAATCCGTATCCGCGGTATCGGATCATTCAACTCATCGCAGGATCCTCTATTCGTCATCGACGGCGTACCCACTACCAACACTCTCAATTCGCTCAACGCAAACGATATCGAGAGCATACAAGTGCTGAAAGATGCCGCTTCGGCCTCAATCTACGGCAGCCGCGCCGCCAATGGCGTGATTATCATCACCACCAAGAAAGGCAAGAAGGGCGAAGGTATAAAGGTTGATTTCTCGGCCAGCCTCACAGCCCAGTTCTACACCAGCCAAAGTACTATGAGCCTCTGCAACATCTCAGAATATGCAACCGCTATGGCTCAAGCTGCTCTCAACGATGGCCTCGATCCAGTGGCTTATGCAAGCAATTACGGTCTCAACCTCAACGCCTCGGCTGGTATTCCAATCACCGCTTACAATCCCGCCACTGGCGCTTATGAGAACTACACCGTAAATGGCCTCTACGACGGATACATCAACAGCTCGCGCACTATGCGCTGCGCCGACACCGACTGGCTCGATGCGATCTCTCGCACAGGTTTTACACAGCAATACAATATCTCGATGTCGAATGCCACGGAGCGTTCAACCTCAATGTTCTCACTCGGCTACAAAAAGGCTGAAGGTATCCTCAAATACACCGACTTTGAAAATATCGCCGCTCGCGTCAACACCAGCTACATCCTGGGCAAAGCCCTTACTATCGGAGAGAATTTCACCCTTACCCACACTCGCCAAGTGGCTTCATCTCCAATGGAGAATGCACTGAAGATGGCTCCGACCGTGCCAGTATACGAGGAAGATGGCGAAACATTCTCAGGACCCGTGGGCGGCATGAGCGATCGCCAGAACCCGCTGCGCGAACTCTATCAGAATCGTGACAACGAACTCGAAGTATGGCGCGTATTCGGCAATGCTTATATCGACATCCGTCCCTTCGCCGGACTGCTTCTGCGTTCCAACTTTGGTATTGATTATGATGCGGCGTTCAGCCACTATCGCACATTCACCTACCATAGCGACATCGTAAACAATGACATCGCTAAGACCTCGACTGCCCAAGCCAATGATTCAAAGTGGACTTGGAGCAACACGGCCCAATATGAATTTACCCTTGCTGAGAAGAATCGCATCTCCCTTTTGGCTGGCTTGGAACTCAACAGCCAATCGCGCAAAGAATTTGGCGCTTACGCCGAGGGGTATGATGTCGAGACTAATGATTATATGTGGCCCAATGCAGCCACTGGCACACAGAGCGTGTCAGGTGCTCAGACTGGCTATCGCCTGGTGTCATTCTTTGGCAAAGTCGATTACAACTATGATGACCTGCTCCTCGCCTCGTTCACTATTCGTCGCGACGGGTCCAGCCGTTTTGGCAAGAACAATCGCTATGGTACATTCCCGGCTGCAACCCTGGGCTACCGCATCAGCCGTCATCTGAAGACCAGTTGGATCAACGAACTCAAGCTACGCGCCTCATGGGGCAAAACTGGCAACCAAGCCATCGACAACAATGCTCGCTATTCGCTCTTCGTAGCCGATTACGGTGATGACCGCGTGACATCTACTGCCTACGACCTCTACCTCCAAGGCTCCGGCATCTTCCCCTCAGGCTATCGCACCTATCAAGCAGCCAACAATAATCTGAAATGGGAAACCGCTACTCAGTGGAACGTCGGTATCGACTTCGCTTTCTTCAACAATTCTCTCTACGGATCAGCCGATGCCTTTATCAAGGATGTTGACGATATGCTCATCTCCCCGGCTTACCTCGGCTCGATGGGCGAAGGGGGAGCATCATGGAGCAACGGTCCCAGCCTGCGCAACAAAGGTATGGAATTCCAACTCGGATGGCGCGGCTCAGTCAGCGGACTCGGTTATGACATTAATGCCAATCTCGACTTCTTCCGCAATAAAGTGACATATCTTCCATCTACTGCGACTGGGTCGTATGCCCACACCACCACCCAAAATCTCGTTGAAGCCGGTGTGCCCTATGGATCTATCGTTGGCTATGTGGTTGAGGGTCTGTACCAATCACAAGAAGAGGTACTCGCCTCTGGCCAAGAGAATGCTCGCGTAGGCGGTCTCAAATATGCCGACCTTGACGGAAACGGCGTAATCAATGCCGATGACTGCATCTGGATCTACAATCCTGTGCCCGATTTCAGTTTTGGTTTCAACATCGCTCTCACCTACAAAGGCTTTGACCTATCGACATTCTGGCAAGGCGTAAAGGGAGTGGATGTCTACAACAATCAGAAATTCCAGACCGATTTCTGGAGCATCACCGATGCTGGCAGCAACAAAGGCAATCGCTTGCTCAATGCCTGGACTGCCGACAACACGTCATCGACCATTCCTGCCCTGACCACAAACAACACTGGCGACGAAGGCCGCGCCTCGACTTACTTCGTTGAACATGGATCATGGCTCAAGCTGCGCACTTTGCAAATAGGCTACTCGCTGCCATCATCAATTAAGAGCCGCTTGCGTCTCGACAATGCCCGCATATATGTATCAGGCCAAAACTTGCTGACCATCAAGAGCGATGCCTTCACTTGCTCTGACCCAGAGAACGGTAATTGGAATTATCCTCACGCAACCTCGGTATCAGTGGGCATCCAATTAGGATTTTAATCTGATTTGAAACACCAAATTGACACAACCTTATGAAAGCCTCTATAAAATCAATCATATTTGGCATCTCTGCAGCAATGCTGGCCGGATGCAACGCCTTCGATGATTTCATCGAAATCCAACCTACTGGCGTAATCGATGAATCGGTGGCTATGGAAAGCCCCGAAGAAATGGTGACCGCTGCCTACGCAATGCTCGGCGATTGCTGGTACACCTATCCCTTCAACCTCTGGCCTTATGCCGACCTCGGTTCTGACGACTGCCTTAAGGGAGGCTCGGGCACTACCGACACAGGTTATCACCCGATGGAGATTTGGTCAACCCTCACCTCTACTCCTGGCGAACTCGATGAACTGTGGTATCGCCTATATTGCGCCATCTCGCGCTGCAACCGTGCGCTGCTCTCATTGCGCGACTATGGCGCAGAAAAATTAGGAGCAGATGTGGCAGCCCAGCGCACAGCCGAAGTGAAATTCCTGCGTGGCCACTTCTATTTCAAGTTACTCACTATGTTCCGTCAGATTCCTTGGATTGATGAGAATGTGCTTGAAAATGGCACCCATGAATCAACTCGCAACGATGAATTCAGCTACGATGAACTTTGGCAGAAGGTTATCGATGATTTCACTGATGCCTACAATGGGCTGCCTGAGACCCAGAGCGATGGCGGACGCACCAACAAAATCGCAGCAGCCGGATATCTCGCAAAGTGTTATCTCTACATCGCTTGGGGCGACGGATACGAGGCCAACACTGGCGAGGCTTACATCAACTCTGATTATATGCGCAAGGTTGATACCTACACAGCAGTAGTGCGCAACTCAAGCTATGGATACCTCGAGGATTTTGGCGACATCTTCCTCCCCGACTACAAGAACAGTCAAGAGTCGATCTTTGCCGTACAGACAAGCCAGTACACCGAAGACAACACCACTTATGGCCGCGCTAACTGGAGCAATATGCTCAACGGCGTGTGGGGCATCTGGTCATGCGGTTGGGATTTTCACAAGCCCTCACAGAATCTGGTCAACGCTTTCAAGACCTCGGATGGTCTGCCTATGATGGATAACTACAACGATGAGATTGTCTATCCTATCAATGGCTCGCCAACCTCACAGAAATGGGATCCGCGTCTATTCCACACCGTGGGCATGCCTACATTCCCATACAAATACGAAGAAGAATATACCTTGACCAAAGATAATTCCCGTACTCCCAACACCTATGGCTACTACACCTCGATGAAGGATGTGCCACAGCGCTCTCAAGGCGAAACCTATAATGGCTCTTGGCAAGCATTTGCGATGAATGACTATGTGCTGCGCTATACCGATGTAATGCTAATGCGCGCCGAGGCTCTTATCGAACTTAACGAACTCGCAGAAGCCCGCACCATCATCAACGAGATACGCCAACGCGCTGCCAACTCTATCTCAAAGCATATCTCTTATGCTGCCGACCAGTGCGCAATCTCGCTCTATCCAGAATCATACTTTGCCGACAAGGCCAAGGCTCGCCAATGCCTACGCTGGGAGCGTCGCCTCGAGCTAAGCATGGAGAGCAGCCGATTCTTTGACCTGCGCCGCTGGGGCATCGCCTCTGAGACTCTCAACGCTTATTTCCAAAGCGAAAAGAATTCTACTTACGATGGACAGAGCTACGCTCAATACTACGGCGATGCTTACTTTACGCCAAACAAGAATGAATTCTATCCCGTGCCCTACAACCAGCTCTACTATGTGCCGGGACTGTATGTGCAAAATCAAGGTTACTAATGGCTTAACGACTTATTAAAATGAAACCAATATATCTTATCATAGGCTGCGCAATAGCCCTTACAAGCTGCCAGGATCGCGATATCGATACCTCAGCGCCAATACTCTCAGAACAACTGAGCTCCTCGCTCTCTTGCCAGCTCATCGATGATGATTTACAGTGGAGCTGGACTCAGCCTGGCACCCTATCGACCCAAATCACCCTCTATGCTGACGGCACAAAAGCAGGTACAGAAGTAGTTGACGGAAATACATACACCCACAAAAATGTCGACACTAATGTTGAATACACCTACGTGTTCAAGTCAACCGATGGCACCAACTATTCCACCGGCGTGGTTAAGGCTTACACTCGTCTTGGCGCATCTGTTGTATCCTCAGTATCGATGAAGCAAGTGGATGTTGCTGGTGGATACAACGCTCTGGTTGAATGGACTTCTCCCTCTGATGCCACTGAAATCCAACTGTCGGCCACCAATGGTTCGCTCTCCATTTCTGAGACTCTCTCAGCCTCAGAGACAGAATATGAGATCTCAAATGTAGTGGTAGGCGACAGTTGGAGCGTAACCCTCAGAGCTGCCAATTCGCAAGGATCATCTCTCGCATCCACCACATCTTTGAAAATTGGCAAAACTGCCATTGGATTCCTCAGCGTCTATCCAACTGCTGAAGAGCTCATCAAGCAGGGCGATGACGATGAAGCCTGCGCATGGCTATGGCTGCAAAGCGAATACCCAAGCTCGGAATATGTTTACTTTGGCGATATAGCATCGGCTGATGATCTTGAGCCCTATCGAGTGCTGTTCTGGCTGCGCGACCTGGAGGGCGTTGACGAAAATGCCGTATTCACCATGCCTGACATCGTGACAGAAACCGCTCCCTACGTCTCTGAGTGGTACAAAGCTGGAGGCAACCTGCTCCTTTGGAGCCATGCAGTGCCCTACATCGCCACCCTTGGCCGCGTATCCATGGATGATTTCCGTAATAATGACCGCTCAATCGGTTGCGGTTACGGCGGATATAATGCCGATACTTGGAGCATGGCTGTGCAATTGCATCCCGGCAGCAATTTCAAGCTTGACTTTTCGAGCCACTCAATCTATAAAGGCTTGGAGGTAACAGAGACCGACCGCACCAAACTGATCTCATTCAAGGGTCCAGGTTGGAGCGAAGACCACAATTGCCTGTCGTTCAATCTGCCATCAGTATGGACAGGACTTGGCAATCAGGATATGGCTTGCTACACAATGTGCACCGAGACACTCGGCATCTATCCGCTCGGCATTTGGGATAGCCAAATCGATTGGATTTCTCAGCTCAATGTTTGGGAGGCTCGCCAAGGCCAGACCGACTATCAAGGCACTGTGCTCTGCATCGGTAATGGCGGATGCGAATTCTCAATGCGCAATCCTGATGGGTCGGCGGACATCTCGGCTTATCCCAAAAACAATATTTATCAAGCTAATGTGCTCACTCTTGCATCCAATTCACTTGAATATCTCAAAACTCGCTGACCATGAAACCACTCCATATAATAGGCCTTTCCTCGTTGCTCGCTCTGGCAGCTTGCTCTGACAATGATGTCGAGGAGGTTTTCCTTCCTGCCATAAGCACAGAGATTGACTCTGACACCAATACTGAGACTGTCGTGAACCCATCGGGTTATGATGAGGCATATCGTCCGCAATTCCACTACTCGCCAGCCCAAAACTGGATCAACGACCCCAACGGATTGGTATACCTTGATGGCACCTACCACATGTTTTATCAATACAATCCCTACAGCGCCGACTGGGGCAATATGTCATGGGGGCAAGCCACAAGCACCGACCTTATACATTGGGAGGAGAAAGCTGTGGTCCTCACTCCCGATGCCCTTGGCGATGTATTCTCAGGCTGCTGCGTGATTGACAAAAACAACACTGCCGGATTCGGGGCCAATGCAATGATTGCAATCTATACTGCCAATGGCGACCACCAGCAGCAAGCCTTGGCATACAGTACCGATGGTGGCAATACTTTTGAACGCTATGCCAACAATCCAATTATCTCTAATACCGACCGGTCGGATTTCCGCGACCCTAAGGTGTTTTGGCATGAGGCAACTCAGCGCTGGATTATGGCACTCGCTTGCGGATATGAATACAAAATCGAATTCTGGTCATCGACCAATCTTAAGAGCTGGCAAAAGCTTAGCGATTTCTCTTCTCCAATTGCGGCTTGCAATCTCGGCCAATGGGAATGTCCTGATTTGATCAGCCTGGATTATAACGGTTCTACTGTCTGGGTGCTTATCGTAAGCGTAAATCCTGGCGGACCTAACGGAGGCAGCGGCACAATGTATTTCGTTGGCGACTTTGATGGCTCCGCATTTACGGCTGATTCTGGCTCATACCCAAAATGGATTGACTATGGTCCCGACAATTATGCTGGCGTCACTTGGAGCAATCTGCCCAACGATCGCAAAGTGCTGATAGGATGGATGAACAATTGGAACTATGCCGGTGCTTCGCCTGTCAGCCCATGGCGCTCGGCCATGACTTTGCCAAGAGAATTGAGCATTGTCGAGTTTGACGGTGAGTTATACCTATCCTCAAAAGTAGTTAGCGAGATTGACAACATAGCTGGCGAATGGGCTACCGTGGAGAATGGTGCGGACTTCCCCTCCGTTGGGCCATGCCAATTGCAAGCCACTATTCCAGTCACCGAAAGCAGCACTCTTATTCTGAGCAATGACAAAGGCGAACAATTGGAATTGGAAATCAATCCGACCGCAGGTTTGCTATTGGCCAAGCGCAATTCCTCAACTGGCGAGACTTCTTTCTCCTCAGCTTTCTCCCTGCCATCAGTAAAATCGCTGCTCAATTGCGATAGCAACGAGATTGTACTCAACATTTACATTGACCAATCCTCGGTTGAGATTCTCTCCTCCACTGGCCTAACGGTTAGCACTCTCACCGTCTACCCCTCCAAGACCTATCATCGCGCCACCTCTTCAGCCTCATTCTCAACCCTCCGTCATCGCTCCCTCTCCTCAATCTGGAATTAACCCCTCCCCTGCCTCCAATAGGAAAGATTAGGTAAATACCCCCAGCCGCCCATCACTCCTCAGCGATGGGCGGCTTAATTATTTGGATTTTTAGTTTCAACCTTTGGTTTTCTTCTGATTTTGTCGTAACTTTGTCGAGGTCTAAAAGCAAGATTATGGAGCAAGAGATAAAATACCCGGTAGGCGTGCAAACATTCTCGCAATTGCGTCAGAATGGTTACCTCTACTTGGATAAGACTCAATACATTTACCAATTGGTAAAAAGAGGTCAGTATTACTTTCTGAGTCGCCCACGGCGATTTGGGAAAAGTCTCCTGCTATCAACCATTGAGGAGTATTTCTTGGGCCATAAGGAGCTATTTAAGGGTTTGGCTATATACGATCTGGAAAAGAATTGGACTCCCCATCCTGTCTTGCATTTCGATATGAATCTTGGTCAATATGACCGCCCCGATGGTGTCTATGATCGCCTCGATGCGCAATTGAGGAAGTATGAAGATATTTATGGTAAAATTCCTATTGCTGATACTTCTATCGGTAATCGCATTGAGTATGTGCTCCGCGCAGCGTCCCAACAGACCGGCGTTGGGGCAGTGCTGCTGATCGATGAATATGATAAGCCCCTGCTTGAGGCTATTGGCAATGAGGCATTGCAAGATCATTATCGCGCTCAGCTCAAGCCCTTCTATGGCGCTATCAAGACTTGCGACCGTTATCTGAGTTTTGCTTTTCTTACCGGTGTCACCAAGATTGGCAAGCTTAGCATCTTCAGTGATGCCAATAGCGCTGATGATATCTCTATGGTTGACGATTACGCGCAAATTTGCGGCATCACTCGTCATGAGATAGAAACCGAGTTGGCTCAATCGGTAAAAGCATTGGCCCAAGCCATGGGCATCTCTGAGGAAGAAACCCACAAGCGTCTCAAGAACGCCTATGATGGCTATCGCTTCACTCGCGCCGATGCCAAGGTCTACAATCCCTTCAGCCTGCTGAGTTGCTTCCGCAACAAGCGAATCGATGACTATTGGTTTGAGACAGGCACCCCAACCTATCTCATGCGTCTGCTCAGGATGCACCATTTCAACCTTTGGGACCTTGAGGGTGTGGAGCGCCAAGCCAAAAAGATAAATAGCATCAGCTCATTTGCCTCCGATCCCATACCCGTGATTTATCAAAGCGGATACATCACCATCAAGGGCTACAAAGAAATGTTCGACAAATTCCGCCTCGGCTTCCCCAATTCCGAAGTCAAGCAAGGATTCATCAAGCTAATTGAGTCCCAAAATTGTTAAGGTGGGCGCTGTCTTCAGCTCCGAAAAGCGCAACCTCATCGCCTGGAAAGCTGTCCCTATGCCATAACAATTTATTTTCTGGATTTTTGATGACGCTTATCTACTAATTTTGGGTTCGTAATCGTAGTCAGTGATATTACGATTCTTCGATGAGAAAACTATACCGATTTTGTAGACCTTGCGGTGGTCAGCTTTCCATTGCAGGAGATAACCTTTCTCATCAATTTGCTTTAGGGCTTCATGGGTGGTGCCATCAAGTTTAAATTCTATGACATATACATATTCTTTTGTCTCTATCACCATATCGGCACGACCTCCTGAAAAAGAAACCTCACTTTGAGCTTCTACTTTTATCATTTGGCAGATCATGTGCACGATGATATGGTAAGTACGTTCGAACCGAGAAATGGAAATATCTTGATGACGGCATTCATTGGGAATGTCTTTCTTGTCTTTTTCAGACTGACCAAATAGTTGATGTGGAATAGTAGCTATCATAGATTGGAGTACTTCTATCCAACCAATGACATTTCCTTTTTTTAGATTCTCGTGGAGTCGGCGTAGGTATAGTGGAAACTCATTATCTGAAATCCCCATATACTTAGGCATAAGCTGATCTACCAATGCACGACGGACTTCGCCATTAGGGATGCCAAGACGGTAGAGGTCGTCTCTGACATCCTTGATGGTAAGGTAGCCAGTTTGGAATAGAAGAGGGATGGTATCCTCTTTGCTATATTTAGCCTCCATACGCTCACGAGTGACCCAAAGCTTTTCTAATTCCATTAGGTCAAATTCGCTTTGGGTGAGGTATTTAATAAAGACCTTACTAATACCCGATTTAATCCAATAGTTGTCAAGCTTGCCCTCAGAGAAGGCGCAGAGCAGGCTGAAAGGATTGTAGACTAACTCTTCTGACTCAGAAAACCGGTAGCTATCGTATTTGATACGCAGTTCTTCGATGGTCTGGTCTCGACTTATCTTTTTTCGCGTTCCTATCTCTTTTATTCCCTCCTCAAAATCACGTAATAACTCTTGATGGGTAATTCCGCAAATGCCTGCGTATCTTGCATTCATGGAAATGTCAAGATAGTTGTTAGGACCCGAAAAAAGAGTATAACTACCGAATCGAGCCACCCCAGTTACCATACAGAATTTAATTGCACCCGTGGCTTCTTTTGGTTGTGAGTAGAAGGCGCGCAGAAGATTACTCATAGCTTTGGTTTCCTCTTCGGGAACATCAAGGGTCTCTAAAATTCCTTTGTCATATTCGTCAACCAAAATGACTACTTGTTTTCCAGTCTTATGATAGATATTCCAGATGAGGTTGTTGTATCTGCGCCCTATATCCTTAATGTGGCTATTTTCCTCAACATCAAACTGTTTTTCAAATTTACTGACACGTTCATGCAGGAATTCATCCATTTCTTGAGCTGTCTCCCCATGGGTGACAGTCATGTCGAAGTGAAGGACTGGATATTGTTTCCATTCCTTTTCGTGCTCACCAAGCCATGTACCATCAAATAACTCCTTTTCGCCACGGAAATAATATTCGATTGTTGACAACAACAGGCTTTTCCCAAAGCGTCGAGGACGCGACAAGAAAATAAATTTTCCTTGCCTTATCAATCGGCCTATGAATTGAGTCTTATCCACATAAATATAATCCCCGTACCGGAGCTCACGGAAATTGTGCTCTCCTACAGGATATCTCACTGGCATGTCATCAAATTCAAACATATTTTAGTTTTAAGGGAAGATTAAAGAATTATGCTTCCATCACTTTTATCAACATACACACACATCCTCACGGAGTTTTCTGAAACTCTGTTCACCAATCGGATATCTTACTCTATCTAATTTCATAATCCTCTAAAATCTTTCCTACAAAGTTACGAAATTCATTTGAGATACGTGCGAAAATTTCGCACGAAATTTTCGCACGACCCATTTTTGGAATAAATAGGGTTTTTACTTGTTAATTTGACGGAATAAATGTAATTTTGCGAAGTCAAATTTTAGGAATAAATGCGAAATTGATGACTGACAAGAAGATACTGCTGGATGTGCATACCCATACGATTGTGTCGGGGCATGCGTATAGCTCTATGCAAGAGATGGTGATGGCTGCGGCAGAGAGGGGATTGGAAATGCTCGGCATTACCGAGCATGGGCCTTCTATACCCGGAGCCTGCGACCCATTCTACTTTCGCAATCTGCATGTGGTGCCCAGAGTGATGTATGGCGTGAAGCTGCTGCTCGGGGCCGAGCTTAACATACTTGACACTCGTGGCACTCTCGATATGGAGGAATTCTTCTGGCGCAAGATGGACTTACGCATCGCTGGTATACACTCGGCTTGCTACACTCCTGGCACAGCCGAAGAGAACACCGCCGGCATGATTGCTGCCATTCGCAGCCCCTGGACCCACATTATAAGCCATCCCGGCGATGGGACTGCCAAGCTCATCTTTGAGCCAATAGTACTCGCAGCAAAGGAAACCCACACCCTGCTTGAAATCAACAATTCATCCCTCAACCCAGTGCGCCACAAGACCGAGGCTCGCGCCAACAATCTCGAAATCCTCCGCCTCTGCAAGCAATATGATGTGCCAGTCATCCTCGGCAGCGATGCCCACATTTCCTTTGATGTAGCCCGCACCGACCACATCTTCCCCCTTCTTGCCAAGGCGGATTTCCCCGACTCCCTCATCATCAACTACTCTCCTACAGCCTTCCTCTCTTACCTCGGATTAGAATAGGATAATAGGCTTGATATTCTTCCCTCACAGATCTTATCTATTTAAAATAGTTTATGTGTGAAATCGAACATTCGGTGTTCGGTTTCACACATAATTTTTATGGAAATAATAGCATAAAAGGTTAATAAACAATGATTTGCAATTTTGGCACGGGGTTTGTATGGATAAGGGGTGTAAAAGATTTAACCTAACCGTAAACTGATGCAGAGATTGCAAGTCGGGGTTTATGCGATGCCGAAGCGGTCGTAGAAGTCGGCGATGGAGCCGTTGAAGACGTTGATGTCGATTTCATCGACGCCGGGCGATACGCCCTTGTGGGTGAACTGCCAGATGTCCCATGGGTGCGACTTAGGCTCTTTCTTGATCTGGGCATCACCATAGCTGGCCAGCCAGATGATGTAGTCAGAGAATTGGTCCATGTCGAGGTATTTGCGCACAAACGAATCGTTGGTGTAGATAATCGGCTTCTTGCCAGTAGCCTTCTGCACGATGGCTATCCACTCCTTGACCATCTCTTGCACTTTGGCCTTGCCTACAATTTTGGCTTGGTCTGATTCAAGGTCGATCATTGGCGGAAGCTCGTCGTCCTTGCAATAGAACGATGACTGCAAGAAATTCTCAGCCTGCTCCTTGGCGGTGCTGGTCGAGAAGCACATAAAGTGGTAACTGCCATGAGGCAGGTAGTGGGCCGTGGCCTCGGCTATGTGTTCGGCATAGAGAGGATCCTGCATCGTGGCGCCCTCAGATGCCTTGGCATAGACAAACGATACCGGCTGCAGATAGTCGGTGGTCTTAGGCTTGCGGTGATACACATCGCCCTCAGGGTCGGCATACAGAGCCAGATTGTCCCAATCGATGCCGTCGTTAAATTTAGACACATCTATGCCATAAGTCTTGTCCTCGACGGCGAAATTATGATTGTCGGGCTGGTTGAGCACGCCATCGACCCAGATGCCGAAGGATATGGCTCCGTTGGCATGAGTCAGTTTGCCGATGCCGTTGCGCTTGCCAGCCGAGAAATTGCCTATATATACGTCGCCCGCGTTCTTGCCTCGCTCATAGGTCAAGCGGCCGAATCCCTCGGGCTGCAGATATTCGTTGAACGACCCCTCGTAGAGCAACTCGTTGCCATCACTGATGGCGTAGAGCTTGCCCTCGGGCAACTGGCCGTCGACCCACGTGCCGACAAATCGGTCGCCAGTGTCGGTGACGGCTATGCCTTCGCCGCATGGCACACCGTTGTCGAGTTCGCCAGTATACTTCCAGCCGTTTTCAAACTCAAAATTGTGCACCTCGATGCCATCGCCGAGCAGGGCCTTGAGCTGATATTCGGTGAGGGGGAAATTGTTGTGTCCGCGCCGCGAATGGCTGCTCACCAGAGTCAAGACGCAGACTATTGCGGCCACCCCCACGATGATGAGGATGGCGATCATGGACCTGCTGTTGAGCGCGTATCTCGAGGTCCTGATGCTTGGGGTTGTATTAGTCTCCATAGTATTCTCTAATTTTATGGTTGACTTTGTATGTTTCTGTTGCTTAAGATAAAAGCCTTTTATATTAAAAACGCACTGCCTCATTTTTCGTTCAGTCACTTTCTTGACTTCATTTTCAAATCACTGTATTAATTGTGGTTAAATAGGGTATATACTTCGTTAAATAATTTTAGCAATTATGCGTTATGTGGCGATTTATTGCTACCTTTGCATTTGATAACAATTTTGGAGCATTAACCTCATAACAATTGACTTAACTTATGTATGATATATGTTGCATCGGGCACATCACCCTTGACAAGATTGTGACCCCGAAAAAGACTATCCACATGCCCGGAGGCACGGCTTTTTACTTCGCCCACGCCTACGGCCATCTCCCCCACCCGAGCTTCCTGCTGGTGACCGCTCTGGCTGAGAGCGAAATGAAGGCCGTTGAGGACATCCGCGCCGAGGGAATCGAAGTAAAGACACTCCCGAGCCGCCACTCGGTGTATTTTGAAAATACATACGGCCAAAACCAGAACAACCGCACCCAGCGTGTATTGGCCAAGGCCGATCCCTTCACCCCCAAGGGCCTGGCCGATGTCGATGCTAAGGTTTACCATCTGGGCAGCCTATTGGCTGACGATTTCTCGGTCGATGTGATCAAGCACCTGGCTCAGAAAGGCCAAGTATCGGTTGACGCTCAGGGATACCTGCGCGAGGTGAGAGGCGAACAAGTTTTCGCCGTCGACTGGCCCGAAAAGAAAGAGGCTCTGGGCTTTGTTGATATCCTCAAAGCTAACGAGCATGAAGCCGAAGTCCTCACCGGCCTATCAGACATGCGCCAAGCAGCTATCCAGCTGGCCGACTGGGGAGTAAAAGAGGTGATTCTCACCCTCGGCAGCGAGGGCTCGCTAATCTACGCCGATGGCCAATACTACGAAATACCCGCCTACGTGCCTACCGAGGTGGTCGATGCCACCGGTTGCGGCGACACCTATATGGCCGGGTATCTGTACCAGCGCAACAAAGGCGCATCTATCCCCGAGGCCGGACGATTTGCGGCTGCCATGTGCACCCTCAAGTTGCAAGCATCCGGACCATTCCAAGGCACCGAAGAAGAAGTAATCGAAATCATAAACAGCAACTGAGATGAAAGCCGCATTAGTCAAGAAGGAGTATTTGACTCCGTTTGTGCTTATCACCTCGTTGTTCTTCCTGTGGGGATTCGCCAGGTCGATATTGGACGTGCTCAACAAGCATTTCCAGGATGCCTTTGAGATGACCAAGGCCTCGTCGGCTCTGGTGCAAGTATCGGTGTATTTGGCCTATTTCTTGATGGCCATTCCCGCTGGTCTGTACATCAACCGCTATGGCTACCGCCGTGGCGTAGTATTTGGCCTGCTGCTCTTCGCCGTCGGCGCCTTCCTGTTCATTCCGAGCGACCTGGCAATGTCGTTCGCCTTCTTCCTGGTATCCCTGTTCGTGCTTGGCTGCGGCCTGGTCTTCCTTGAGACAGCGGCCAATCCCTACGCCGCCACCCTCGGCGACCCGCGCACAGCGGCAAGCCGATTGAATCTGGCGCAGTCGTTCAACGGCCTGGGTTGCATCTTTGGCCCCTTCATCATGGGCTCGATCCTCTTCGCCGAGAGCAGCGATTCGGCTCCCTCGATAGCCGTACCGTACACTGTGCTCGGCGTATTCATCTTGCTGGTAGCCTTGGTGTTTACCCGTGTCAAACTGCCTGAGATACAGCAAGAGACAAAAGCTGAGGAGAAAGCACCCATCTCGGGACTGTGGAAGCACAAAGGTTTCACACTCGGCATCATAGCCCTGTTGAGCTATGAGATTGCTGAGATTGCAATAAATAGCTTTTTTGTAAATTACGTATGTGAGGATGGCTGGATGGAGCCACTCCAAGCCTCAGCCCTGCTATCATTTGGCGCATTGGCCCTGTTTATGGTGGCTCGCGTGATTGGTTCGCTTGTCATGAGCCGCATAGCCGCTGAGCGGGTGCTGTGTTTCTGCGCCGTGATGACTGTCATTGGCACCATCCTGGTGATTGCCAACATCGGCTTGGCCTCAAAGATTGGACTGTTTGCATGCTATGCCTTCGAGGCTATCATGTTCCCGACAATCTTTGCCATCTCGCTCAAGGGTCTCGGGGCATATACAAAGCGCGCCTCGTCATATCTAATGATGACCCCCATCGGCGGCGCTATCGGCACTTATGTTATGGGCTACGTGGCCGACATCTCCACTATGGCTTGGGCCTTCACCGTGCCATGCGCCGGCTATATCATCGTCCTCCACTACTCCCTCACCGTAGTCCAAAAACGGTCTTAAAAGCCACAAGGGCAAACGAGCGCTTACGCCCCCTCTCACCATAAAGCCACAAGGACATAAAGCCACAAGGACATAAGTAAGGGCTCAATTTGAAATCAAGCATAAACACTCTATTATCCCAGATGGTCGCCTCTCTGAGGCGACCAGACTATAGTTTAATTTCTAATCGACCGACTACTTAAAACCGTAAGGCCATAAGAGAGGCATAAGGCCCAAGAGGTTCTTATGTCCTTATGGCTTTATGTCCTTGTGGTTTTATGGCTCGAGGGCGCAAGCGCCCGTTTATGATCCGTTTTTGCTCATTTAACGTATTAATTGGAGCTGATTTAACACATAAAGTTTTCATTTATGAAAATTTATGATTAACTTTGCACCTTTAAAACCAATTATCTCTGAAAAAGACTCTGTTTTTGCAACCAACTTATCAATCCACAATGAAACATTACTCTATGCCTTGCATTCTGGGCGCTTTGGCTATTGCCGTGACCGGATGCGTAGACAATGACTATGATCTTTCGGACATCGATTCGACTATCCGCATTGATGTGAAAGATTTGGTAGTGCCTATCACTATCGACAACATCCAACTGGAATCAGTGATCGACATCGATGACGATGATGAGCACATCAAGATCATCGATGGCGAATATTGCTATTTCTCTGAGGGCACTTTTAATTCAAATTCCGTCAACATCCCCGCTATCTCGGTGAATGTGCCCACCATCAATCCGGCCGAACTCGCTATCGGCACTGGCGATATGGCTGGCGTATCCATCCCATCAATCCCCGTTGACCTCTCACTGCCTATCAATATCAGTTCTGAGTCGACACTCTCGCTCAAAGCTTCGGGCATCAGCCAGGACATCGTGACCATCGATGAAATCGGTGGCGATATGGAACTGACCGTCAAATTCACCTTCAACTCTGAGACACAAACCGCTGCCAAGGGTGTCACCCTCAAGGGCGTGCACATCCAGCTCCCCTCAGGCCTGAATATGCTGGGTACCGGCATGGGCTCGTACGACAAAGCCACTGGCGTATTTACCGTTGATGACGTAGAGTGCACCACAGCCTACGGCCTCACAATACCTATGTATATTAAGGGGGTTGAGATTGGGGACCGCTTTGATGCTGCCGCTCATAGCTTTGACTGCTCGACCGAGGTGGGTATCATGCCGGCTGGCACACTCGAGTTCAAAGCTTCTGACCTCAACTCAGGCGCAGTAATGCCATCAACCATCAAGATGACCCTCAACTTCTCATCGAGCAACTTCACTGCCAATACATTCTCGGGCAATGTCAAGTATTCGCTTGATGATGTCAGCGTGCCCGACGTGTCGCTCGACGACCTGCCAGATGTGCTGGCTCAACCCGGCACCAATCTGGTGATCGATAATCCTTGCATCTATGTGCAAGTCAACAATCCCCTCAACCAGTACGGCCTCACTGCCACATCGAGCATGGAGATCACCGCTCTGCGCGACAACTCTGCCGCAGTATCATTTACCCCCGATGAACTTATCACCATCGGCACTCCCTACAATGCTTCTGGCCTCTATGACATCTGCCTCTCTCCGTCAGTTCCCAATTCTTATGACTCTGATTTCTATACTCAAGGTGCCATCGAGCATGTGACATTCTCATCGCTCAGCCATGTGCTGGCTGGTGACGGGCTGCCCCAGACTCTTAAAATCAATCTCACCGACCCGCAAGTGCCTGTGCAAGCCGTATCTGACTTTGCTCTTGGCACCAACTATGAGGGCGTAAACGGCAAGTACAAACTCGTGGCTCCCTTCCAGCTCGCAGCCGGTTCTACCATCGTTTATTCAGATGTGGTTGATGATTTTGGCGAGGATGTGCAAAAGATGACCATCACCGCTCTTGAGGTAAGCCTCACCATCTCGACCAACGTGCCAGTAGCTGTTGATTTCACTGGCTATCCCATCGATTGCAACGGCAACCGTATCGGCAATGTCGAGATCCAGGGTGCCAAGATTAGCGCAAATGCTTCAAACGAAGCCGTGACTATCAAGATCTCGGGCGAAGTGACTGGTGTCGACGGCATCGAATTTGAGGCCGTTGCCACTGCCGTAGACAGCTCAAGCGCTCTGAGTCCCGATATGACTATCGAGCTCAGCAACATTCGCCCCAAAGCTACCGGCTATTATATCACCGAACTCTAAGCCAACAGCCAAGTAACAGATTTGATTCATTTCGCTAAAAAATTAATCTACAAATGAAACTCAATATAAAATCAATGCTGGCGGCTGGAGCTATTGCAACTGCTCTGAGTGCGACAGCGCAAAATACCGAAGCGGGTTACTTCCTCGATGATTACACCTACCGCTTCCAGATGAACCCCGCCTTTGGCAATAGCCGTGGATTCGTGTCTATGCCAGCCCTGGGCAACCTCAACGTTGGCATCTCGGGCAACCTGGGCGTGCAGGACGTACTGTACAATGTCAATGGCAAGACGGTGACATTTATGCACCCCGACGTCAGCACTGCCGAGGCCATGAAAAATCTTGGCAACGACAAGCGTTTTGCCGTGAATCTGCGCGAGACAATCCTCGCCGTGGGCTTCAAGGGCATTGGCGGCTACAATACCGTCTCAATCAGCGCTCGCACCGATGTGGGCGTCAAGCTGCCGAGCTCAATTTTCTCGTTCCTCAAAGAGGGCGTAACCAACGACACCTATCATATCGCCAACTTCAAGGCTCGCGCCACTGCATTTGCTGAGGTTGCCCTCAACCATTCGCGCGAAATCATGCCGGGTTTGCGCGTGGGCGCTACCCTCAAGGGACTTGTCGGCGCTGGCAATGCTCGCCTCAACCTCGAAGAGGCTGACCTGGCTCTCGGCACCGACGACTGGGCAATCCGTTCGCGCGGCGAGATGTATGTCAACATGAAAGGCTTTACCTACGACCTCGATGTCAACGACAACACTGGCCGTAACTACTCAGCGATTCTAAGGAAACTCAATGATTCCTTACATCCTACATGG
>JAJBUH010000015.1 GCA_020860445.1 Bacteroidales bacterium
GCTGGTCGCTGGGGGGCTGGGGCTTGCTATTGCTCACCCTCGCATCATGCTCTGGATCTGATGCCCCAGTGGCCGAGTCTAATGCTGCTCACCTCACTATTGCCATCAGCTGCGCTGATGGGGCGACGGGGCGAGCCGCATCATATACCGAGATGGCTGATGCAAGCGAGGGCATCTTTGATTGGTTTGTGGTGCTCTGTCAGGGCGATAAGACGACTTATGTAATTGACGGCCATTCTGATCTCGGCGGGGTTAAAGAGGATGGTCTCACTACCGATGATGAATACCCCACTGGCACATACACCGCATACTCATTTGCCAATATCTCTGTCGCTGACCTGGGCATCACCTCATCGACCACGGCGAGCCAAATCGAGGCGATGACAATTGCCACCAATGGCAATCTCATTGACACATCTGCTGCCCATATCCCCATGACAAATGTCGAGACAGTGACATTTGCCTCTGATGGCGTGGCTGATCATGACCTGCATGTGGTGCGACTCTATGCCAAGATGCAGCTAAGCATCACCAACAGCACCGGCGAGGATATCACCGTCAAATCTCTCTCAATCACCGACATCACCACTGATGGCGCAGAGATTCCTATGCTCCCCAATCCCGGAGCTACTTCTGAGGCATCGCCTTGCCTCCCCAATTTTAATGCCAAGGATGTCACAACTGCTACCCTAGCCTGGCAGCAGAGCATTGCCATCGCCGATGGCGCGACCAAGACATGCGATTTTTATCTCAACGAGTCGGCCACGCCGACCAACCGGTATGGCCTGTTTATGCTGACCCTGTCGCTTGAAACCGCCGATGGCGCCGTCAAAGAAATGCGCTACGCGCTCATCACCGACAATGCCTCGGGTGAGTGGAGCTACATCGCCCGCAATGACTATCGCAAAATCCCCATCTCGCTCATCGAGTACAAAATGGATATCATCCCCATCGACTTTCCGCCCATCGGGGTCTACCCGGCTTCGGTCAAGGAGGAAGATGGCCTCTTCACTGTCACCTTCCATGCCGGAGGTCATTTCCACTTAGTTCCGCGCGTCACCCGCATGGGCACTGAGCTCCCCTGGGCCGATGGCACCAATTGGGATATCCTCTGCGACACCAACGGCGATGTCACTGGCTGGCAATACGTCAGCGGCGATGCCGAGACCGACCTCTTTGACTACTCCACCGACCTCACCGACGGCTCAGACAATGGCGGTGCCCCCATCTGGGATTCCGTCAACGGCTTCATCTTTGGCCGCTTTGCCGACGGTGCCACCGGCTCAGCCCGCTACACCCTCACCCTCAAAGTCGGCAATCGCACCCTCACCTACCCAATAATCATAATACTCAGCCCCTAACCCCCGCAGCGAGGGTAGGCTACCGCCTGCTGAGGGAGCCATCACCGACCCATCATTCCTTCGCGTTAGCCTCCTCGAGCAGCCACGATAATCACGATTGCCACGAGCGGCCACGACAATCACCATCAAAGATAATAAATTGATAGCAATGCATATTACACCAACCCTATTCCTATTGTCCTTATGCGTCTTGACTACCTACGCTGAGGTTCCACATAAAGACAAATACATGGGATACAAAACTACCCCCTCATCGCCCGTGCAAATCAAAGACAAAGCCACCGGTGGTCTCACCCTCCAAGAGATTGCCAATGACTTAGGGTTGGACGCAGATGAAATCTCAACTTATGTCAGATGGGGATTGGCTGAGGCTGATGGCACTCAAATCCACCTCCTTACTCCCGCTTGGCAAAATGAGTTGCATGTTGGCCCATTCGAATCAAGCGAGTGGAATGAATACCCCTTTGGCATCGGCACCCAATGGAACAGTTCATTCTACACTGATGGTTATGCCAGATGGTATACCGGCAAGTATGATAGCACTCCTGACGGTTAGACCTCTGATACTCCTTTTCAACCCTATTTCTTTTTTACCGAATTTCCTGGTTTAGACGCATACCTTACCCTCGATTTCTCTCCTACTCTCTCAAACATCAACAATTATAAAAGCGATGACGAGGGGGATTCATTTTTTCAAATTCAATACCGATTCTACTTTGGTGAAAAAGAAGACGATTTCACCAATATTGACAATGCCATAGAGCATACCAAAAGCTTATCTCTTTCTTCCACTACCCAATCAAGTTGGCAAGCCGATGATTTCAGCAATTATTTCTCCTTGCCAGCCACAGTCAACTATGTGCGTCTCTCAATTCTACAAAATGGCGAGTTAGTTGACCCGAACACTGTGTGTACCTTTTCTCCCTCCGGAACTTACACCTCATTTGCCGACATCCCCAATGGCGACATATCCCATGGCTGGTATAGTTTGCCTGGAGGATATTTGTCTTCCATACCTTTCTCCATAACAGCAATAAATGGAGCACAGCTCTCAAATCTCCAGATAGCTGCCTATACCTCTTCACAGGCTCCTACATTCGAGTCAGATAGGTCTCTATCTCAAGAACCAGAAATTGAGGATGCCTACATTATTAGCTTTATGCCTCCATTTAAGGGAGAATTTACTGGAGATGCCACCATAATCCAAACCGCCATTCCAAATGCCTTTATTGCCGAGGAAAAGACCTATGCGTTGTCCTTTAGCAATAATTCCCTCCAAGGAAAACTTACCTATGACACTGGCTTAGGTTGGGACGCTTCTCAATCCTTCGATTATACTTCCCAAATTGATCTCAATGAGATTACCCCAAAATATATCCGTTGGTACGTACGAGACAAAAACACTTTGGAGGAATGTCCCGACCTGATAGCTGCTGCGCAATACACCTACCACTTCAAGACTGCTGTCAATGGTAATTATTTTTTCTGGTGTTATGAATTTGACAATTATCAACGTTCATGGGAAGATTTGGTAAAAATTGTATTTGACCTCACATTAATCCCCGATGGATTAGATATCACAGATTACGAACTGGTGGCGGATATCAGCACCGACAACATTTCGTCATCATATATTGATACCACTAATAATACCCTCATCCATGAGCCGGATGTACTGAGCCATAGGATTATATTTCAATTTGATAGCAGGGAATATCCATCGGTTGAGGCAATCGAGAAAACTGTAGAAATAGAAATCGAATCAGAAAAGAATCCGGAGAAGATAGTTACCAATTTCTACAACAACTATTCTACCCAGGTCCTTGATTTCTTTGGAGGCACCTCGCCTACATACCTACGATACTACTTGGAGAAGAAAGATTCAAACGGCGATTTCCAACCTGTTGAGTCATATTCTGACTATGTGCAATATCCTGATGGCACTGCTCTTGACCCAGCATCTTTGGGTTACTACAAAACCAGCTTCTCAGATGCTAATAGCACTAACCAGCCATTCCTTCTGCCCGAGGATGAGAGCATAGATGATTACCGAGTGGTATATCTGCTGACCGACCAATCTGATGGCATCACAGGTTATGTCGAACCAACCATCAGGCTGCGCTATATCTTCACATTCTGGGATGGCAATGACAGCTTTGTGAATGTGTCAAGTTATCCCACGGTAACCTATTATAAGGAATATCTCATTGACGACAAAGCCACACTCTCTGCTACTCTTGACCTGTTGGGCGCAAATCCCACATGGGACGATATCCCATTGCCAGATGAGGCTATCACCTACGCTCGCGTCACGGTGAAAAAAGCTGACGGCACACATATTGTAAAACCCGAAGAGTATTGCACTATCCAAGGCATCGATAACTGGATCCAAGCTACCGACCATCGCAATGGCTGGTACTGCGCTTATCCCGATGGCCTCGAGGATTTGCCATTGACCATTACCGCTATTGATGGCCATCTGTTGACGGATTTGCAATTGGTGATTTATTTATCGACCGAACAATACAATGTGAGCCGCGCTCAATCCATAACTCTCAATGCCGATGGCACTTTTGACAAGGAGCCATTGGTCAACTATGTCTACACCATAACCTTTGACACGCCTTTTGCTGACACTGTAGGCATCCCTGAAGTATTGACTATTACGACCCAGATGGGAGCATCTTATTACCGCTCCACCCAATACTACTATTACTATTCCGACAATACATTCTCTCAAACCTATTATGACCAAACGTCAGAACACGCTTTGCCAGAGTCCACATTAACCGGAACAGTTCCAGATTTCTCTAATGCCACCTCCCTGTATGCAAGATTTTATCTCAGGAAGAAAGGCGGATTAGAGGACAAATCCCTGTCGCAATACTTTTACCACAAAACCCTTAATATTGCCTCAGCTGCTGATAGCCGATATAGATATTGGTCATCTACTTATGGCGGTTTCATACCTACATTGTCTCAACTTATCAATTTTGGCGTCAATGGCGATTATGTCAGTCTGCGCGAATACGAATTAGTTATCGATATAAGAACAAACTCTATACCAGCCGAGTATTTTGACTTTGATGGCAAGCTAATCCATGAGCCTGTCCTAACCCATAGGATTGTTTACACATATACATCCACCAAATTTGTACACTATGAGGGCTACGCCAATGCTGCCAATGACTATGAGGTAATCAATGCCGAGACTAATCAGCTGCGACAGATGACCCATGAATGGACTTACCATATCTATGTGCGCAACGGTCAATCCAAGGCTCTATGGCTTCCCTTTGAATCAACCTGGAATAGTGGCAAGGATTTGGAGCCGCAGGCTTATGTACGCTGGTATGATTACAACACCGATTTCCAATGCGAGTATATTCAACCTTATATCGACAATAGCACAACCCTCCTTACAGAACCCTATTTTGAAGACAATGGTCGCTCTCGAGGATATTTCGGCCTTAACTTGCCTGTAGGCCCCACTGCTAAACAGGCCGCTGCCGTTACCTTTACTGCTCCTGCAGACCAAGGCGATGACTGGGAGATAGTAGTCGCTTGCGATGTCAGTAAATATATCGATGGGATGGATGAGGGGGAGACCGAGTGGCTGCATGAGCCTACCCTATCGATTCGCTATATCTATATCATACATTCCGCTAAGTACGGAGCTGAGGAAATCAAAGATGCTGTAATCCAAGGCCAAGGCAAAGTGCTCTATGAAAACCATGGCGCTTTCTTTATCGGCATCAAGGATGATAACACCAAAGCCTCACTGCGCGCTGATAACCCCGATATTACCAATTATTACTATTACCAATATCTGCCGCCTACATCCGAGGGTGATGTAGTATCTAAGGATAATTTTGACTACTCTCATATATACGAAGCCAAGAGTATGCGCTGGTATGTCTATGACTCAACTGGCAAATATAAGGCCGATGCTACATCGTTGATTGATACTTCAGCCGAATTATTCAGTGGTCCTAATGGTCGCAAGAAAAACAATGGAGAATTTCTCTATTTCTCCACGGGAGATCTAATGGAATTGCAATTCTACGAGCGCGACCATTTTGGCCAAGCCGATCAAAAGAAAGCCAATGTAAAATTTGGCGAGAATGCTTATGCCTATTTCTACGGATTTGTTTCTGACCAGGAGCTCTCTGAAACGGATCCAGGCCATATATGCCCTATTATTTCATACACGGTGCGTTTCTTAGCCAATAGTTATCCAAAACCATTTGACCAACTGGAAAGCTGGCGCTCACTCGACTATCTTGAATCCCCGGAGAACTTCAGCCGTGTGGCTCGTATCCATTTTGATGAGGAAAATGATATGAGCACCCCTACCCAACCCTCTGAAAACTTCAATCTGCTCCCCCTCAATTGGAAGCGAGGATCGTATGGCTATTGCTACCCCGGACTGATAAATCGATCTTACGGTCAAGCTAAAAAGCTAAACAAGGCAGATACTGACAACGGATTCATGGGCATCTCCCCTCTGCACGGCGACTACACCCTCCTCAAAAGCATGAATGTGCCGGATGTTTCCACTGGTACCGTTGGGGACTACAGTTTCCAGTGGTGGTACCCTTACAGCGAGGTCTATGACCGCACCCATGAAATCACCGGAGGGGAATACTCTGGCTATTACCTCTATCTTGATGCCTCTGACGAATCTCGTCAGATTGCCGAGGTGGAATTTACTGGCCACATGTGCGTGGGCAGCTGTATGATCATTTCTGCAGCTGTTACCGACTTGACCAGCGGCATTAGGCCTCAATTGGTTTTCAACCTCTACGGCTATGACATTGATGAAAATGGCAATGAAACCAAGCAGCAGATTCATGCTTTCTCTACTGGCGATTACTTTACCAATGGAGTGAGCAGTTCGGGCACTTGGGACCAGGTCTATGGCAAGATATATTTCCGCGAGGGCAGCGGTATCGAGGATTATACCCACTTCCTGATATCGATTGACAATTTCTGCCATGGCACCCAAGGCGCCGACTATGCCATTGACGACATACGCATCTATATCAGCAATGGCAAGGCGCTGATTGAGCAACAAAACTCGGCGTGCGGCAACGAGGATACGCCTCTCAAAATCTCAATGGAGCAAAAGACACTGACCGCATTCCTCGAAGACGAACTGATGAGTACCCTCTACGAAGGCGAGGTACCGATGTACTGGCGCATCTGCTCAGAGGATAACACGATAGTGTACCCTCCCGAGGGCACTGAAATCAATGGCCAGCGATGCATCAAGACCATTATCCCTAAGTACTTCACCCAAACCTCCGACTTGGTAATCCCGACTGATTGCCGAGTGGTGTATGACGATGCTTCGACCCCCAATGTAGACGAGTTCACCGCTGGCTTTGAATGGGGCACCGATGGCTATCTCTATTTCGTTATCGCTTGTCAGGACTTTGACCTGCCGCAAGAGGATGCCGATGGAAATGTAATACACTATTATATCTCCATCGCCGAACTCGACACCGACGACGACAACATCAATGATGCCATCTGGGGAAGCCCCAGCGACACCTGCTCGCTCTATAGCGACCTATTCTGGCCCCATAAGCAAAAAGCGCAACTGTACGACCGCGAATCCGCGATTGACGAGATTACATTTACCTGTGATGATAATGGCCAGAAGACTGTGACCATACATGGCAAAGTACAAATGCCTGACCAGTATGGCAATTACGAAACTTATGATGATTCCAGCATCATATACCACTGGATCTTATGGGAAAAAGCCGCCACTGAAGATGAGTTAGACACTAAGCTATACGAGACCCCTGAGGGCAAATATGAGCATCATTTTACATGGACCTTTGATTTGGGCAAAACCTATCTGGTGATGGCTCAGACAAATCCCGCAATCACCAGCGTCACCATCAATGGCAAGATCTACCAGGTGTGCAGTGACATGATGGAGGTCACCCTCGGTACCGACCTCGGCGGACCCAAGATGACCCTTGGTTTCTCTGAAATACCATCAACAATCTACCCATCTGACCGCAACCTGCGTCTCGGCCTATGCCAAATCGATGCCAATCGCCAAGACAAGTCGATCTGGGTACCGGTATATTCCATGGAATACAAGAAAACTGCCACAGATGATTCTGCTATCATGCCGCTCGGCGATGCTACCCTTATCTCTACCAACGACCCGACGGCTACCCAATACATTGGCAAAATTGTGGCCAGTGTCACTGGTTCGGAGCAGAAGACCTACACAGTCAATGGCATAGACCATCAAGTCGGCATTGTCAACGCCAACAGCATGTATGTGCTTCTCGACCTGGTGAACAAGGACTCAGGCGATATGGTGGCCTTACCTTTCCACGAAGGCTATGAATATAAGATTGAGTTCAACACCATCGACATCGAAGATATCAGCGACCTCTACCCAGCCGAAGGCGAAACCCTGACACCCTGTATCGGCACAACCCAACTCACCCTCAAGGTGGTGCCAGAATACTTGACTTGGACCAACGCCAAATATCACAATACCAATTGGCTCAATGATGAGAATTGGCGCCGCTCGTATGTCGCCGAGCTATACAAGACCGAGGAAAACTTGGGTCACAATTCTGACAACTATCATGATTACCCCTTGACTCAAGATGACGGCCTGACCCATACTGCCGCTTATGTGCCTATGCGCTTCTCTAAGGTAACCATTCCCGCCGATGTGCAAGCACCCATGCTCAGCAGCATGGCCACAAATGCTTATGGCATCATCGAGACGCCCAACAACCATGACAATAGCTCTGAGACTACGGGTATCATCTATGATATGATGGTGCGCATGATCGATGACGAGGAAAATCCCACTGGAGGCCTGGGTTGCGAGAAATTCTATGGCAACACTTGCGACCAAATCTATTTCAAGCCGCAAGCCGAACTCCGATATCAGCACTATCTGACCTACAATCAGGCCTGGGTGGAAAAAGAATTCACGCCTAATCGCTGGTCAATATTCTCGACCCCGCTCAAAGCTATCGTGGCCGGAGATATGTATGTGCCTAAGTCGGGGCGACAGACTACCGAAGCATTCCAGCCCATTCTGTTCAACACCACTAATTATAGCCGTACTGTATATCCTTTCTATCAGCGCAGTTGGGATAACCTCAATTGCCAAGTGATTCTGCCCTTTGATGATGAGAAAGGCGACAGCTATGATGCTTTCATTTCTACCTACGACTGGGACAACGCTGAGGCCACCAATGCTGTCCAAGCTAATTGGAGCCATACTTTCAACAATGTAGCCGAGCCCTACACCGAGCTCAGCGGCATCTCAATCCGCGCCCACAACAGCGACGATGCCGAGACAGCGTTGCTGCGCCTGCCCAAGGCTGACACGGAAACGGAATATACCTATTATTTCTACGATGACGATACCGATGATAAGACCAATGAAACTCAAGTGGCTGAACCCAACACTATCTCGCGCGAGGGTTATGGGCGTCTGGTTTCTGATGATCGCAATGTTTACAGTAACGCCATCACTTCTGCTCCGGATACTAATGTTAGCCCTGATAATCTCTATATTCTCACTGGCAATCCGTTTATGTCGACTGTCGATTTAGAGCAATTCTTCACCAACCGCCTCAACTACAATGTGGCTCTCGAGGACAAGTATTGGTATGTCGCCGATGGGCAAATCCAATATGCGATGTCGATTTATGACAAGGATACAGATACCTATACCTGGGACTACACTGGCGATTCCAACAACGGATGGCTCGCTCCGATGCAAGCATTCTTTGTGAAGCTTCGCGAGGGCGAAACGCTCGACCAAATCACCTTCCTGCCCGATTGGCAAGTGGATTACCAATCGCGCAACCCCTCCACCGCCTCACTTGACCCATCCGCCTCTACCCTTACCATTACGGCTCGCAATGGGGCTGGGAAGGGGAGCTCGGCAAAGGTGAGAGTGCAGGAGGGGGCAAGCATGGGATTTCTGGATCGGGAGGATATGGAGGCGCTGTTTGACTCAAACCTGATGGCTGAGGCGCCGATGGTGTACACTCTGGCTGGCGACATGGCTGCGGTCATCAACACGGTGCCAGAGCTGTCGTGCATACCGTTCGGGGTGTCTGCTACCGATGATGAGCCGGTCGAGGTGACATTCAGTGGCGCCGATGGCCTTTATGTCTACGATGCCTCAAAGGGTCGCACCACTCCCATCACTGACCCCATCACCATCCTCCCCAACAAGCATGGTCGTTACTACATCACTGACACGGCTATTGGTGAAGAAGCCATCGAGGAGCTTGGCGCACAGATATTTATCTATGCCTCTGGCCCTGGCCTTGTGGCCATCAGCGCCCCTGGCTGCGCCCGCATCGATGAGGTCTATGTTTACACCATTAATGGACAACTGGTGGATAGCCTCAAAAACATCAAAGGGGATTATGCCTCCCTTGCCCTCCCATCCGGTCTCTACATCATCACAGCCCAAGCCGGCACCGCCTCTAAATCCGCCAAGATCATCGTGAACCATTGTAGATAATTTTGTGTTTAATTATTTTGTGGTTTGGGAGTAAATTTGTAATTTTGCAACATGAACTCTGTGATCCGACATATCGAATACCTGATTTCGCGCACCGACTGCGTGATCATCCCGGGCTTGGGCGCTATCCTGGCTCGGAATGTCAGCGCATGGTTTGATGCCGAGCAGATGGTGATGCACGCCCCTCGCAGAGTTTTCTCATTCAATCCCAGCCTCATACACAGCGATGGCACCCTCTGCTGCTCGATAGCTCGCGCACAGGGCATCCAATACGATGCCGCCGCCGAGATTGTCGATACCGAGGTCGAGGCTATGCGACGCCAGCTGCGCATCCAAGGCGAAGTCTCGCTCGGCCGCATCGGCACCTTGTCGTTCAACTCCGAGACACAGACTATCGACTTCCTCCCCTTCGAGGCCGACACCCTGAGCGTGGCCACTGCCTGGCTCCCCACCCTCGACCTCACTCCCCAAAAGGCAGAAGAGCAAGCCGAGGTCGAGACCCCGGTGCTGCGCCCCATCTCGCGCTTCGCGCAATTTGTGCGCATCGCCGCATCAATCGCCGTGCTCATCGCCATCTGCTTCATCGCCTCGACCCCCATCTCGATCGACGAGGCAGCCCTCGCCTCGCTGTCGCCCGAAATCAAGCAGACGCCCGTCGAGAGCCTCTTGCCCTCGCAGCCCGAGGTCACCCCACAGATCACAGTTTACACCTCCCACCCCGAGGGCATCGCCATGGATATCGACCAGGCTCCCGGCCTGAGCACCCCCACCAAGAATTTCTGCTTGGTAGTCGGCAGTTTCCTCAGCCAGCAAGAGGCAGAGAAATTCATAGCCGCCAACAAGGGCCAAGGTCTCGGTATCTTTGAGACCCAAGGCCGTTACCGCGTGTACAGCGGCGCCTACGACACCGAGATTGAGGCTTATCAAGCCCTGCGCACTCAGAAGCAAGGCGCATGGGTGTGTCGCATGGATAAACAATAGAGCATGGACCCCTCCCCTCAACCTATGCCTGACCCTTTACCACACAAACCAAGAATTTCGATAATCGGCAGCGGCAACGTGGCTACCCACCTTGCCCGAGCCCTCGACGGGCACGCTTGCATCAGCCAAGTGTGCTCTCGCGATTTTACGCACGCCCAAGAGCTGGCCAGCCGCCATCGCGGCTGCAAAGCCGTAGAGAATCTCGCCGACCTCGACCCTACCGTCGACCTATGCCTAATCGCCGTGGCAGACGATGCCATCGCCTCAGTGGCCCAATCCCTGCCCAAGATGCAGGGCTTAGTGGCCCACACCTCGGATAGCACTCCCATTGAGGCGTTGGCCGGATGCTCCGACCAGATTGGAGTATTTTATCCCCTGCAGACTTTTTCAAAAGACGCCAAGGTCGACCTGTCGGCCGTGACGATATTTACCGAGGCATCCAATGCCTCGGCGCTCGCCAAACTCGATGCGCTGGCCTGGGCCATCGCCAAGGAGGCTCGGCATGCTGATTCGCAACAGCGCAAGGCGCTGCACATCGCAGCCGTATTCGGCTGCAACTTCGCCAACCACCTTTGGGCAATCGCCGACGATTTGTTGCGCCGCGAGGGCTTGGATCTGCATGTGCTCGAGCCATTGCTGCGCGTCACCCTCGACAAGGCCCTATCGATGCCCCCATCCCAAGCCCAGACCGGCCCTGCCGCCCGGGGCGACCAGCGCGTAATCGCCGACCACCTCTCCCGCCTCACCGGCCTCCCCCACGACATCTACTCCCTCCTCACCACCTCAATAATGGCCTCCTCTCCATCTTGAGGTAATTTCCACTCTTGACTTTTGACTTTTGACTTTTGACTTAAATAATGTCCAGAATAGACTATGATCTCACCGCCCTGAGGGGCGTTGCTTTTGATGTCGATGGCGTATTGTCGCCCTCGACGATTCCAATGAATGACCAGGGCGTGCCCCAGCGCATGGTCAACATCAAGGACGGTTACGCCCTGCAGCTCGCCGTGAAGATGGGCATCGAGATTGCCATCATCACTGGCGCTAACCAGGAGGGCATCGCCGCCCGCTACCGCGCCCTCGGCATCAACGATATTTACCTCAAGGCAGCCGACAAGTTGCCCATCCTCGAGGACTGGATGCGCCGCCGAGGCCTCTCGGCCCACGAGGTGGCATTTGTCGGCGACGATATTCCCGACATGCTCTGCATGCAGAGCGTGGGGCTCCCCGTGGCCCCATCTGACGCCTGTCCCGACATCAAGGCGATCGCCTGCTTTATCACCAAGGCCGCTGGCGGCTATGGCGTGGCGCGCGATCTCCTCGAGGAGATGCTCAAGGCCCGAGGCCTGTGGATGACCCGCGACGATGCCTTTGGGTGGTGACCCAGCGCGACCGCCCTCGATTACCTCGACCCCCTCGATTATCTCGACCCCCTCGATTATCTCGATTGTCCGAGCAGCCTCGATTCCCTCGACCGCCCTCGACCATCTCGAGAATTCTCGATAATTTGTCGAGAGCTCTCGAGAATTCTCGATTAAATTTGCTGCAATGAATCTCTTAAAAGCTACCCCTTATCGCCTCCTCCTCGCCAGCAACTCGCCCCGCCGCCGCGAGTTGCTAAAACTCATCGACCCCGACTATCAGGTGGCCGAGATGCACGATGTCGATGAGAGCTATCCCGCCGATCTCGCCCCGGAAAAAGTCCCTGAATATCTCTCGCGCCTCAAAGCCGAGGCTTACAAAAAAGAATTGGTCGACCGCGAGGTCATCATCACCGCCGACACGGTGGTCATCATCGATGGCCAAATCCTGGGCAAGCCCAAGGATGATGCCGATGCCGTGGATATGCTGATGCGCCTGATGGGGCGCACCCATACGGTGGTGACGGGCGTCACTCTGATGTCGACACAAAAATCCGTGACCTTTGCCGAGGCCACGGAGGTAACGTTTGACAATATCTCGCGCCCCGAGATTGAGGCGTATGTACGCAATTTCCGTCCGATGGACAAGGCTGGCGCCTACGGCATACAAGAGTGGATTGGGTGCGTAGCTATTTCTGGCATCCGGGGTTGCTTCTACAATGTCATGGGCCTCCCCCTACATACCCTCTACCAACACCTGCGTTCATTCCAATGAAAAATGAAAAATGAAAAATGAAAAATGGCCATCCGGATGGCTCGGCCACACAGAGGCCGAGAACAGTAGCCGCCATCCGGATGGCCATTCTTCATTCTTCATTCTTCATTCTTCATTTTTCATTCTTCATTTTTCATTTTCCTTCCCGATTGGGCTGATGAGGGTGGTGACGCCCTGCTCGTAATCGAGGAGGGCCTTGGCGTAGGCCTGCTTGAAATATTGGGTGCGAGCTGCCTTGTAAGCATTGTGGCTGTCATAAGCCGAGGGGGCCTTGTCGAATGCTATCGACAGACGCTCGGTTGCCTCTTGTGTGAGCTTGGCAAGCTCGGTGAGCATTTCTGCTGCTTTCTCCTCGCTGAGGAGGCCAGAATATACGGCTGCGGGGATAACCACCTGCACCACTTCGTCTTCGATGCGGTGGATGTGCTTCTTGAGATCTCTCTTGCTTGTAATCATGATAATTGGTCTTTGGTGTTTGGCTTTCAGCCCTCGTGAGGAGGGCCAAAATGTCGTAATTTTAGTTTTGTATTTAAACAATGCAAATTTAATAAAAGTTCTCAAAGGATAAGATAAAAAGCCGTCGGGCGCAAGCGCCCTATCACCATAAAACCACAAGAACACAAAACCACAAGGACATAAGCCACCACAAGGGCATAAAACCATAAGCCTAAACACATAAAAAAACGTAAGCACGTAAGATTTACGTAAGCACACCCATAATCGTTCATATTATTTTTCAGGATATTAACCTATCTCCCTGAGGTGTGCTTACGTATTCTTACGTGCTTACGTTTTTTGCTTACGTTTTTTTGTGCTTACGTATTCTTACGTGCTTACGCTTCCTTCTGCTGTTTAGTTGTCTTCAACAAAACCGGTGTAGCGGTAGCCCGACACACGCATTGCTGACCAGTAGCCATAATCAATATACGGGTCGTCATCAAAGATGACATAGTACACTATGCTATCAGCCGGCATACCGCGAGGCGTAGTGGCTGCGCCCTTCAGGATCTTGCCGTCGTACAACTTGACCTGGCTGTCATAATATTCATTGTCGGCAAAGTCGGTATTGCCAAATGTCAAGCTGTTGACATCGCAGGCCACCCGCACCTTGTACTCCCAGAAGTTTCCCTCGTCGCTGACAAACATCTGATTATCAACATTGCTGGCCAGATTGTAGGTGAGGGTAAACACATGACCCATCTCAAACGGATCCTCCCACACCACGTTGCCATCTGCGTCTACGCCGTCAAAGGTCACATACCACTGCCCAGCCAGAGGCTGCACCGCAGTATTGCCTGGTTCTTCTTGGCTGCACGAGGCAAATCCAAGCACCCCGATTGCCAATATCATATATATGAGCTTTTTCATATTCTTGCTATGTTTTTATTCATCCTTCACTAAATACACTTGCCAGCTGATGCCCTCCATGCTCACATACCATGACAGAGTGAGCGTGTCGGGGTCGTAGACTGCGTCTTCCCAGCCATCGACCTCATATCCATAGCTTGCCCAACCCGGGATGTAGCTATCGAGGATGTCGATGGTATTGTCGGCATTGACATGGATGTCGGCTTGCATGGCATAGCTTGAGCCATAGCCATTGCGATACTCATACCAACCGCCAAACACGTCGCTCACCCAATAATCGCCGTCGCCCCAGCCTACCACTGTCACGGGATAATCGCCGTAATATGTGGTGCCGTTGTAATCGCGATAGCTATCGGTCGAGCTGGTGTAATATCCAGCCACCTCGTCGGAATAGTCCCACACATACACTGTGCGCGAGGCCGAGGCCTGATAGCCGTCGGGGCTGCCCACGCTGTAGGTGATTGTGTACAGGCCCGGAGCCGGGTCGCTCAGGTCCATCGTGGTGGTGACAGCCACCTGGCTGGTGTAGTCTTCGCCATTGTAAGTGGCCTCGTAGCCGGGCTCCTCAAATGGCACGCCAGCCTCCCAGTCGAGGGTCGTGCTGCCATCGAGCGTGATGGCAGGATAGTAGACCGTCCAGGTCATACCCTCGGTATCCTTGCTGCAAGCCGAGGTCAACGCCACGGCGGCAAGCACGGTGAGATATGTTATATATTTCTTCATTGTTGTCATTGATAAGCGTTAAACCATCATTTTGCCCAGAAAATCGGAGTGGTGGCCCCCAGGAATGTGGGCGCATTGGTGTTGGTCGAGGTCGATGACGATGGCAACGGCCAACGCTGCAGCAACTGATTGGCGCCAACGTCTGAGCTAACCTGAATCGGGGTGTAGAGAGTGCCAGCAGGTAGCAGCATCGGCTGGAAGTTGTCGGCCGACTGATTGTAAATATCGTCGCCCTGCACTGACCCGAAAGCGGGATAACCGATGCGGCGCAGCTCGCAATAGCCCTCAAACGGGTTTGTGCCAGCCAGGTGCACCCACTTCTGGATACCAATCACTCGCATATAGTCAGATGCGCTATAAGGGTAAGCATACAGCACCAGCTGAGCCTCATCGCTGCTGAGGCCGCAGGTCTCAAACGATGCGATCACAGCATTCTCGTAATGCTCCTTAGCTGCCGTGGCGCTGCCATAGCGCTGCTCGTATTCAGCGAGGAAGAATTCAGTCTCAGCCTTGGTGATGAAATACACCGGGCTATTATATACGATATTGGGACGCGAATATCCAGTAGAATTAAAATACTGGCTCTGCGAGGTGATACCCACGGCGGTGGATACCCAACCCTGATAATCGTCTTCATCGTTGACATTCCATACAGCGGCCTCGCGAGCATCCTGAGCGTCCTCATAAGTATTCTCGAGGGCTACGTTGAGGCTGATGTTATTTTGGCGACCGGGATAGAACTCCTCATAATAGAAGGGATTGGTATTTCCTGCCTGGTTGGCCCAGCAGTCCTGCCAATACACATCGCCCTTGGGGAAATTGTCTTCGGCAATCAGAGCGGCCAGTTGGCTCTGCACATTCACGGCATTGCTCATGCGCATCAGTATGCGCAGCTTCAGAGCGTTGGCAGTGCGAATCCAGTTGGTTGCGGTCTCGCCCTGGAACAGGAAATTGGTGCAAACTGGGTCGCCAGCCGCTGCCTTTGAGAGGGCATCATCGAGTTCGGCTACCAATGCGGGATAGATATCCTCGCCCTCGTCATAATTAGGCATAGGATTGCTGCTGTCGAGAGCCTCGGTATATGGCACTGTGCCGTAGCAGTCGACCAGCACTTGGAATGTGGCAACGCGCATCACCGTAGCAGCCAGATAGCTGCCCATGTCATCATCAGCTTCGGCCAGATTGCGCACAACATCAAGGTTGCAGAGAGCGCGCTCATAGAGCTGCACGTAGGTGATGTCGGATAGACCGCCAGTCTGGGTGAATGCGTTGAGCGGCAGATAGTTGCTCGTGCCGGGGAGCTGGGCGTAATATTGCGAATAGTATCCGCCGAATATGCGCAAGCGACTGCCATACTGTGTGACAAAGGCAAGCTCTGCGCCGGGGAATACCATCGAGGCATCAAGATTGTCCTCAGTGGGCGAATTGGGATTGGCGTTGATGTCGAGATAGCTGTCGCACGATGTTGTGCCCAGCGCCGCAGCCATTCCCAAGGCAACAGCCATTGTGTGGAATATTTTAGTTTTCATTGCTGTGGTCTCTTTTAGAATGTAACTTTAAGGTTGACGCCAAGCTCAATTGCTGAGGGGTTGGCATAGTTGTATTGGCCGAAGCCCAAGCCGATATCGCCATTGTAGGTGTAAGTGGTGATTTCGGGGTCGCAATAGAGGTTGCTCTTATGGCGCCAGGTGTACAGGTTGTTGCCATACAGGGTCAGGTCAACTTGGCTGAGCTGAGCGGCGCGCACCCACTTCTGAGGCACTTGCCAGGTCAGAGACACGTTGCGCAGCTTGGCATAAGTGCGGTTGATCATATATTGCATACCGCCGGTGCCCGATGAGGTGCCCGAGTAATAGGCTTGCATGCTGTCGTCATAGAGATAAATCGGAGTAGTATTCTCGCTGTATGTGCCATCGCCATTGGCTACAACCGAATTGGGCACCACAAAGGGTTCGCGGTGGTTGTATGTCGTGAGAGTGCCATTGCCGGTGAAGAACATCAAGTTGGCAGTGCGGGTAAACATATATCCTCCGTATCTAACATCCAGGGCTGCGCTCAGCGTGAAGCCAAAAGCTGAGAATGATGTGGTGATACCGCCTGTCCACTTGTGGTTCATATTCATGCCAGTGTATTCGAGGTCATCGCCCAATACGGGTTGTCCGTATTCGTCAACGATGATGCATCCATAATAGGGTGAATCCGGGTCAGTCACATACTGATTCAGGTAGGTATAATAGGTACCCAGAGGCTTGCCAACCTCGGCGTACATGTCAACCTCGTCCTTGCCAGTGGTCTGGAATCCAGCAATCTGCACCATGCCGCCTTCGAGTGATTCGGGCATCGAGAGTACTTTGTTCCAGTTCTTGGCCCAGTTGATGCTCAAGTCCCAACGGAAGTCCTTGGTCAGCACCGGGGTCAAATTGAGCATAAGCTCGACACCACGGTTGCGCACCTTACCAAAGTTTACAACTTGGTAGCCGTAACCTGTAGCTGGATCAACGGGGAGGGTGAAGATTTGGTCCTTGGTGATGCGGTTGTAGAATGCGGCATCAAGCTCGATGCGATTGTCGACAAAGCGCATATTCAGACCAGCCTCAAACTCTGAGGTCATCTCTGGCTTAAGGGTATTAGAGCCAGCCGTAGCCGAGGCCATAAACGAGTTCACACCGCTGATCGGGAATGAGATTGCCGGGTTGGTGTAATAACCTCGGTTGTAAGCCTGGATAAAGTTGGTCGAGGTGTAATACGGGCTTGCGTCAGCACCGGTCTTGCCATAAGCGAGGCGAACCTTGCCAAAGGTGAACCATTCATTCTTAGGAATAAACTTTGAGAAGATGCCCGAGAGGGTCACGCCGGGATAGAAATATGAGCGGTGATCCTTAGGCAAGGTTGATGACCAGTCATTGCGGGCTGTAACGCCGAGGAATACATAATCGTCCCAACCGACATTGACATCACCATAGAGACCCACTTGGCGGCGCTTCATCTGACCCTCGGTGAGCGAGGTAATCGATGAGCCATTAGACAGCTGCCAGAATCCGGTGTAGATTGACAGATTGTTGGTCTGGCCCGACATGTAGGTATAATTGCGCTCGTTGATAGTCACACCAGCTGTGACGCTGACATCGAGGCGCTGCTCCAGGAATTTGTTGGTATAGTTGGCCAAGAAATCATGGTTGAGCTCGTTGGCGCGGCGATAGTAGGCATACACTTCGCCCTCGTCATCCTGGGCGGTGTAATCGTAGCCATAAGTGTTGTTGAGCAGCGAGCCATCGATTTCTACCTGGGGTATGCCAAACTTGTTGTCATAGTTGCTGTAGTTGAAACCGAAGCGGTAGCTGAGTGTCAAGGCATCGATAGGCTTGATGTCGAGTTGCAACTTGCCAAAGGTCTGATTGCCATTAATCTCATCATTATTATTCTCCAAAGCCCAATAGGGGTTGGTGATGCCGTAAGGAGTATAGTATGCTTGCGGTGTATTGAACGGGTTGCTGGTGTCCTTGAGGTCGACAACCGAGATATCGCGTGGGAACTCCAACAGGCCATCAATCACCGACATGCCCTGATACTGGGGTATCATCTTGGTGCGATAGCTGGCATAGTTGACCGATGACGAAATCTTGAGCCACTTCTCGGGCTGATAGCTGCCACGGAACGAGAATGCGTTGCGGCGATAAGTGTCATAAGCGCCGGGGAATGGACCATTGTTGTCGGTGTAGGTGTAAGAGGTGTAGTAAGTCATGCTCTGATCCTTGCTCACGCCAGAGATGGCTACCGAGTGATTCTGCGACCAACCAGTGTCAAAGAAATCCTTCATGTTGTTTTTCTTTGCCGAATAGATGTGGTTGAGCTGCGAATTGTTGTAGATAGGACCGTACACCAGCTCTGAGCCGTCAAGGCGCGGACCCCATGAGCCATTCTCAATATAGGTCTGACCGCCTTCCCAGCCCTGGCCGAACTCGTTCTGCATCTCAGGGAGCAGGGTCACGCGGCTGGCAACAACGTTGCCGCTGTAGGTGATGGTGTAGTTTTTGCCATCGCCCTTCTTGCCGCTCTTGGTAGTGATCATGATTACGCCGTTGCTGGCGCGAGAGCCGTAGAGAGCCGTAGCGGCAGCGCCCTTAAGCACAGTCATTGAGGCGATATCGTCGGGCGAAAGGCTCGAGATGCCGCCGGTCGCCATCTGGTTGCCGTTAGAACTGAATGAGTTGTTGTCCATCGGCACACCATCAATTACATACAGGGGTTGGTTAGAACCGTTGATCGAGCCGATACCTCGGATGGTAACGTTGGTGCTCGAACCCGGCGTTGAGCTCACGGTCTGCACCGACAGACCGGCTACCTTGCCCGAGAGGGCTTGCATAGCATTGGTGGTTTGTGCTCGCTCGATCTCGGCAGCCCCTACCTGGGTGGCAGAATAGCCGAGAGATTTCTCCGAGCGCGTAATGCCAAGGGCGGTAACCACTACCTCCTCGAGCATTTCTGATTTGAGACTCAGGGCGATGGTCATTTCATGATCCCAAATAATCGGCACTTCTTGGGTTGACATGCCCACGTAGCTCACCATCACATACTTGGCTGAGGCGGGAACGTTAGTAAACTGGAACTGGCCATTGATGTCGGTACTGACACCCAGGTTTGTCCCCACCACTCTGACCGAGGCCCCGATTATGGGCTCATTGTCGCCAGCAGACACGACTTGGCCGCGCACGGCGCGGTCGGCCGCAAGCGAGCTGACGGTCACAGCCAGGATGGTGAAAAGCAGTAAATACAACTTTTTCATACCATAAGTTGAATTAGTTAAACACAGTAAATTTTCTCATTCGACCCGGGCGATCCCTCGCTTTTTATCGTGGTCGGTGCTGCAAATTTACATTATTTAATCTAACATCCGTCAAAACTATGTGAAATTGTTGCAAATTTAACGCATTTTGTTAACTATTTAACCTTTTAGCTTAATCTGCCTTAAAACCCGTAACCATCCAGACCCGTCTATAGCATACGTAAATCTATAGTTGGAATTTAGATTAGCAAACTATAATATGTGTTCTAAACACGGAGGCCACTGAGAAACACTGAGTTCACGGAGACTATTCTTTTTGCCTGCTTGTGTTCTGGGTTCAGTCATAGAGGCGGCAAAGCCCCACCAGAGGTCACGGAGCGCGAGGACAAGCGATGGAAGCCTTAAACATCACTGGCCCAGTATCAAAAGGATAACGTCCGCACTCAGTGACCTCTGGCAGCGCTTTAGCGCTCTCTGTGTCCGAATGAGAAGCGTACTATCTAAAGGAAGAGAAAGTCTCCGTGGACTCCATGGTTCTCAGTGGCCTCCGTGTTAATCATAAATAGAAATTGAAAAGTTACTTATCTTATCAATGGTCTCCGTGTTTAGTATATATTTAATCTATACTAATTACTCTTTTTTATAGAAATTTGTGGTTATTTTTGGTTAATTCAATGACATTTTGTAACTTTGCAGTCAATTTAGGTTTCAATTTTTCATTTTCTAAGGTTATTTCGATGAAATTGACAGGAACAACCCAACCCGCAGGGCTACGCCTACCCGAGCCTACGGGTCTGTATCTTCCCGAAAATGAGCACGATGCCTGCGGGGTGGGCATGGTGGTCAACATCAATGGGGCCAAAAGCCACGAGCTGGTCGACAACGCCCTGCGCGTGCTCGAGAACATGAGCCACCGTGGAGCCGAAGGCGCCGACGGCAAGACCGGCGACGGCGCCGGCATCATGGTGCAGATACCCCACGAGTTTATCCTACTGCAGGGAATACCGGTACCGGAGAAAGGCACCTACGGCACGGGCATGATGTTCATGCCCAAGGATGCCGAGCGCCAGCAAAAAATCCTGAGCGTGGTGCTCGAGGAAATCGAGCGCGAGGGCCTCGAGCTGATGCACATGCGCACAGTGCCCACCGACCCGTCGTGCCTCGGCCAGCAAGCCATCGACTCCGAACCCGCAATCAAGCAAATCTTCGTTACCGGATTCACCGCCGAGACCCTGCCGCGAATCCAACTTATATTATATAAGGTGAGAAAGCGGATTGAGAAGCGTGTCAAAGACCCAGACTTCTACATCCCCTCGCTCTCATCGTCAGTAATCGTGTACAAGGGCATGCTCTCGAGCATGCAGCTCCGCAAATACTACACCGACCTACAGAATCCATACTTCACGGCCGGCATTGCCCTCGTGCACTCGCGTTTCTCTACCAACACCTTCCCCACATGGGGTTTGGCTCAGCCTTTCCGCATCGTGGCCCACAACGGCGAAATCAATACCATCCGAGGCAACCGTCTGTGGATGAAGGCTCGCCAGAGCGTGCTGTCATCACCTGCCTTGGGCGACATACGCGAACTCGGCGACATCTGCCAGGAAGGCATGTCTGACTCGGCATCGTTCGACAACGTGCTTGAGTTCTTCATCATGTCGGGCCTGTCTCTGCCCCAGGCTATGAGCCTGATGGTGCCTGAGAGCTTCAACGACAAGAATCCCATCAGCGACCAACTCAAGGCATTCTACGAGTACCACTCAATCATGATGGAACCATGGGACGGTCCTGCTGCCCTGCTCTTCAGCGACGGCCGCTATGCCGGCGGAATGCTCGACCGCAACGGCTTGCGCCCCTCGCGCTATCTCATCACCAAGAAAAAGATGATGGTCGTGACCAGCGAGGCCGGCGTGATGGACTTCCCCGCCGAAGACATCGAGACCAAGGGGCGCCTGCGTCCCGGCAAGATGCTGCTGGTCGACACCAAAGAGGGCAAGATATATTATGATGACGACATCAAGAGCCGTCTCGCCGCCGCTCATCCCTACGACGAATGGCTCAAGGCCAACCGCGTGCAGCTCGAGAATCTGAAGAGCGGCCGCAAAGTCTCGAATACCGTGCCTGACCTCGCCGCAAAACTCCGTACATTCGGATTCGGCAAAGAGGATGTCGAAAAGACCATCGTGCCGATGTGCATCAACGGCGTTGAGCCTACAGCCTCGATGGGCAACGACACCCCGCTGGCAGTGGCAAGCGACAAGCCGCAGATATTCTTCAACTACTTCCGCCAGCAATTCGCCCAAGTCACCAACCCCGCCATCGACCCGATACGCGAGGAATTGGTGATGAGCCTCACCGAATACATCGGCGAGGTTGGCCCCGGCATCCTTACGCCCGACCCGTCGAATTGCAAGATGGTGCGTCTGCCCCACCCCATACTCACCAGCACCCAGCTCGACATACTTTGCAATATCCGTTACAAAGGCTTCAATACTGTGAAGCTGCCCATGACCTTTGAAATCTCAAAGGGCGAGGACGGATTGCGCGAGGCGCTCGACCGCCTGTGCCGCGAGGCAGAAAAGAGCGTCGACGATGGCATTAGCTATATTATCCTGAGCGACCGCGACATAGATGGCACCCATGCCGCCATACCTTCGCTGCTCGCCACCAGCGCCGTGCACCACCACTTGATCAATGTGGGCAAGCGCGTACAGACGGCCCTTATCGTTGAGAGCGGTGAAATCCGTGAGGTGATGCACGCTGCCCTGTTGCTCGGCTACGGCGCCAGCGCCCTGTGCCCCTATCTGACATTTGCAGTGCTCGACGACCTGGTGCGCCGTGGCGTGGTGCAAGAGAATTACGCTACCGCCGAGAAGAATTACATCAAGGCTGTGCGCAAGGGGCTGCTCAAAATCATGTCGAAGATGGGCATCTCCACCATCCGTTCCTATCGCGGTGCCAAGATATTTGAGAGCATAGGCCTGAGCGAAGGTGTGCTCAGCCGCTATTTCGGTACCCCCACCAGCACCATCGGCGGCATTGGCCTTAAGGAGATAGCAGCCGACGCTATCGCTCTGCATGCCGAGGGCCTTATGGCCAAGGAATATCCGCAGGACGATGCTATCGACTTGCTCGCCGACAACGGCCAGTACAACTACCGCCGCACTGGCATGGCTCACGCCTGGAATCCCGAGACTATCAGCACTCTGCAGATTGCCACCCGCCTCGGCTCATACAAGAAATTTAAAGAATTCACTCGTCTGTCCGACGAGAAGGAACATCCCATATTTATTCGCGACTTCCTCGACTTGAAGGCTGCTCCTACCCCCACCCCCATCGACGAGGTGGAATCAGTCGAGAGCATCGTCAAGAGGTTCGTGACCGGCGCAATGTCATTCGGCGCCATCAGCAAGGAGGCCCACGAGGCTATCGCCCTGGCAATGAACACGCTGGGCTCGCGCAGCAACACTGGCGAGGGTGGCGAGGACAGCGCTCGCTACACCGAGATGGTCGATGGCGTGAGCCTGTCGTCAAAGACCAAGCAGGTGGCTTCGGGGCGCTTCGGCGTCACTGCCGAATACTTGGCCAACGCCGAGGAAATCCAAATCAAGGTGGCGCAAGGCGCCAAGCCCGGCGAAGGCGGTCAACTGCCCGGATTCAAGGTCGATGAGATTATCGCCCGCACCCGTGGCAGCATACCCGGAATCTCGCTGATTTCGCCTCCACCACACCACGACATCTATTCAATCGAGGACCTCGCCGAATTGATTTTCGACCTCAAGAATGTCAACCCGCAGGCCGCTGTGAGTGTCAAGCTCGTGGCCGAAAGCGGCGTAGGCACCATCTCGGCTGGCGTGGCCAAGGCCAACGCCGACCTGATCGTAATCAGCGGCGCCGAGGGTGGCACCGGCGCAAGTCCGGCCTCATCGATGCGCTTTGCCGGCATTTCGCCCGAGATAGGCCTGGCTGAGGCTCAGCAGACGCTCTCGCTCAACGGCCTGCGCCAGCAGGTGCGCCTCCAGGTCGATGGCCAGCTCAAGACTGGCCGCGACGTGGCCATCATGGCAGCCCTCGGCGCTGACGAGTTCGCCTTCGGCACTCTGCCCCTGATTGTGCTGGGATGCGTGATGATGCGCAAATGCTCTAACAATACCTGCCCTGTCGGCGTTGCCACACAAGACCCCAAACTGCGCGCCAAATTCCGTGGCCGCGCCGAGTATCTGATCAACTATTTCCGCTTCCTGGCTCAGGAGGTAAGAGAATACCTGTCGATGATGGGCCTCAAGAATTTTGACGAACTGATTGGTCGCACCGACCTGCTCACCGTCAAGGCTATAGACCCGACATCCAAGGCAGCCACTCTCAACTTCTCGCGCCTGCTCGACCCATCGGGCAACGGCCATCACTGGGACGGTCGCCCCTACGGCAAGGCCCAGAATGCTCTCGACGAGACTATCCTCACCGACTGCGCTGATGCCATCAAGACCCAACGCGAAATCCACTTAGAGTACAAGATCAAGAATACCGACCGCGCTGTGGGCGCTCGCCTATCAGGCGAAATCGCCAGCATGTACGGCGCTGCCGGACTGCCCGACGATACGATCAATATCAAGTTCAAGGGTTCGGCTGGCCAGAGCTTTGGCGCTTTCCTGGCCCATGGCATCAACTTCAAGCTCGAAGGCGAAGCCAACGACTATTTCGCCAAGGGTCTCTCTGGCGGTCGCATCGCTATCCTGCCCCCGGCTCGCTCGACATTCGTAGCCGCCGAGAATGTGATAGCCGGCAACACTGGCCTGTACGGCGCTACCACTGGCGAACTCTATGTCAACGGTCGCGTAGGCGAACGCTTTGCTGTGCGTAACTCGGGTGCCATCGCGGTAATCGAGGGCGCTGGCGACCACTGCTGCGAATACATGACCGGTGGCCGCGTGGTAGTGCTGGGTCCGACTGGCCGCAACTTCGCTGCCGGCATGAGCGGCGGCTTGGCTTATGTGTGGAACAAGGATGGCAATTTCGACTATTTCTGCAACATGGATATGGTCGAGCTCTCGCTCATCGAGGAGAGCAGTTGCCGCAAAGAGCTGCAGCAACTGGTGCGCCAGCACTGGCTACATACCGGTTCGCCTCTGGCTCGCACCATGCTCGACAACTGGGCAGTGTACTGCGAACAGTTTATCCAAGTGACTCCCATCGAGTACAAGCGTGTGCTCGAAGAAGAAAAGATGCGCAAACTCCAAGAAAAAATCGCCGAAATCGGACGAGACTATTAATAGAGTTATGAGTTATTAATTATGAGTTATGAGTAAATAGCTCGAAACCATAACTAATAACTCATAACTCATAACTCAAAACTTACTATGGGAAATCCAAGAGCATTCCTCACCATACCGCGCAAAGAGGCCGGATACCGCCCTCTCAGCGACCGCATCCACGATTTCAGCGAAGTGGAGCAAACCCTCAATAGCCGCGACCGCATGGAGCAGGCAAGCCGTTGCATGGACTGCGGCGTGCCTTTCTGCCACTGGTCATGCCCACTGGGCAACCGTTGTCCGGAGTGGAACGATGCCCTGTATCGCGGCAAATGGGAACTGGCATTCAAGCTGTTGACTTCGACCAACCCGTTCCCGGAATTTACCGGACGCGTATGCCCGGCACTGTGCGAGAAATCGTGCGTGCTGTACCTCACCGACAAAGAACCGACCACCAACCGCGAAAACGAGGCAGCCATTATGGAGCGCGCGTGGCTCGAGGGATTCATCACTCCCCAACCTCCACGCCAGCGCACCGGCCGCCGCGTGGCTGTGATCGGCAGCGGTCCAGCCGGTCTGACTGCCGCATGGAATCTCAATCGCCAGGGTCACTCGGTGACTGTGTTTGAAAAGGACGAATGGCCCGGCGGACTGCTGCGCTACGGCATCCCCAATTTCAAGCTCAATAAAAAGGTGATCGATCGCCGCATCGCTCTGATGGAGGCCGAGGGTATTGAGTTCCGCTGCAACACTGCCATAAACCTCAACGCTCTCGCTGCCGACAAGGCCAACGAGCCCCTGCCCACTGAACTGCAAGGCTTTGACGAATACTACATCGCCACAGGCACGCCCCAAGCGCGCGACCTCAACATACCCGGCCGCGAACTGCCCGGCATACACCTCGCATTGGAACTGCTGAGCCAGCAGAACCGCGAACTTGGTGGCATCGAGACCCCCAAGGATAAGCGCATCTCGGCTCGCGGCAAGAATGTACTGGTGATCGGCGGTGGCGACACCGGCAGCGACTGCATCGGCACGGTGCGCCGCCATGGGTGCAAGAATGTCACCCAAATCGAGATTATGCCCCAGCCGCCGGTAGGCGAAAATCCAGCTACCCCTTGGCCAAGCTGGCCAGTGGTGATGAAGACAACATCGAGCCACGAAGAGGGCTGCGAGCGCCGCTGGCTGCTCAACACCAACCGCTTCCTCGCCGACAAAGACGGCAAACTGTGCGGAGCCGAGGTCGAGGAAATCGAATGGGTAACTCCCGCCGAAGGAGGTCGTCCGCAGATGCGCCCCACCGGCAAGAAAGAGGTGATTGAGTGCGAATTGGTGCTTCTGGCCTTGGGATTCCTCAAGCCCCAGCACCCCGAATACCGCAAGGGCGTGAAGGTGATCGGCGATGCCGCCAATGGCGCCAGCTTGGTGGTGCGCGCTATCGCTTCGGGCCGTGATGCAACAAAGTAAACTCATATTTGTGATTTTCATGGATTTTTAGTAACTTTGCACACCAATTTTCACAATGCCACAGATTCCTTTTATGGAATCTGTGGATAAATGATACTCTCAACTCTTACTTATTACTTTTTACTCATTACTCCTTACTTAGCATAGATGAGCTCAAAAACTCGCGATAAGCTGATTGATGTGGCTAAACAGCTATTCATCCGCAAGGGGGTGGAAAACACCACCATCAGCGACATAGCTAATGCCTCATACAAAGGCCGACGCACGATTTACACCTATTTCAAGAACAAACTTGAGATATACAAGGCTGTAATCGAACGCGAGAGCGACAAGATGGTTGGCGAGCTCAAAGTGATTGTCGATTCTGACCGCACCCCTACTGACAAACTCCACGATTTCATAACTCTGCGCATATCCCAGACCAAGAATGACTCGGCTCCATACTCGTCGGTACGTTTCTTGTCAAATATCGACTTTGGGCGCAACGAGAAAGTGCGCCGCATGGCCAATGACAAGGAAGAGGCTCTGCTCAACATTATCATTGACCAAGGCGTAGCCTCAGGCGAATTTGATCCGCAGCGCTCTGAGCTGTTGCGCAAATGCCTCTACACGATTGTGCGCTCAATCGACACCATCAATGCCGACGATGCCGATTTCCATGCCCATCCCGATTTCGGATCAGCCCTGGCCCAATTCGTGATCTCGGGCCTTCGCCCCGATTCCGTAAAGCCATAAGGGATACTTGGCGAGCGCTGAAGCGCTCTTTGGCCACAAAGCCACAAGGACATAAAGCCACAAAAAGGCCGCTGAGTTTTTCAGCGGCCTTTATTTGTTTTCTTATGGTTTTATGTCCTTGTGGCTTTGTGGCTTCAGAGCGCCCGCGCTCCTGGTTTTGTGGTTTCTTGAGCGCTCAAAGCGCACTCACACGATTACCAGTTCCAGTTGCAGGCAACCTGGGTCAGGTTGGGGCAAGCCTCGGTGCGCAAGTCGGTGATCATATTGTAGCGGCAGTTGATGTAGGTCAGTGCCTGGTCAAATGATACATCGAGCATGGTCAGCTGGTTGTTGTTGCAAAGCAGACGCTGCAGGAAGGTCTGGTTGCTCAGGGTCAGCGAGGTCAAGTCGTTGTATGAGCAGTCAACAAACAGGAGCTGCGGGCACTGCTCAACGGTGAGCGAGGTCAGGTCGTTGTATGAGCAAACGAGGTCGAGCAGATTCTTGCAGTCGCGCACTGCCAGGCCAACCATGTTGTTGTCAGAGCAAATGAATGTGCTGAGTGCTGGCAGACCTGAGATGATCATATTGGTGATGTTGTTGTCATCGCAGTTGAAGTTGGTCAGGTTGGTAGTGCCAGAGAGGATAACCTCGGTGAGCTTGTTGTAGCCGCAGTAGAGGTTTTTCAGCTTGGTGCAGTTGCTGATGTTGAGCAGCTCCAGGTGGTTGCTTTGGCAGTTGAGGGTCTCAAGTGTGGGCGAATTGCTCAGGTTGAGTTCTACGAAATAGTTGCTTGCGCAGTTGAAATTCTTGAGGTTGGGCACCAGGCTCAGCGAGATGTCAGTCAGACGGTTGTTGTTGATCGAGAGCTTGGTGATTGAGGGGGCATTGTCAATTGAGAGAGAGGTGAGTTTGTTGCGAGATGCATTGAGGTCGGTCAGAGATACGTCGTCGGCCACAGTGAGTGCGGTGAGGGCATTGCGTGATACATCGACTTTTTCCAAAGCGGTGAATCCACTCAGGTCAAGAGAGCCAGCCAGCTTCTTGCCTTTCCAATCGATGGCTGTTACGCGGCCTTCGGGTCCTACAGTCACACCTTCCCAACCAGCGGGATTGTTGAGGTCAGAAATGTTGAGTGCTTGAGCGTTGGTGCCCGCTTCCTTGGCCGGCTGAGCCAAGAATGCTTGGAGCTGCTTGAGTTCCGACTTGTTGGGCTTCTGAGCGAAAACAATCATGCTGCTAAGCAAGATCGTAATCATTAATGCGACTTTTTTCATAACTAAATAGTGTTCACTGAATAATTAGGTCTCTTAGGCCCATACCCGCATGGGGCA
>JAJBUH010000115.1 GCA_020860445.1 Bacteroidales bacterium
ATTTAGGATATCTTCATTACTGTAAGAGAATGAATCAAGATTGGCTCTCATGTCGGCGATCTTTTTTGGCGAAGAAATCCAATGAGAAAGGATTTCTGGGAATTTTTCTATGGGTGCAATTTTACCGTTCTTATCATTCTCTACAAACTCAATGGCAGAAGGGAAATCTGTACACAAAACGGGAGTCCCTAAAATCAATGCCTCATTCACTACATAAGGACAAGCTTCCGAAAGGGAGGTGTTGACCAATAAATCAGCTCCTTTAATATAAGGATAGGGATTTTTCTTTTCTCCAAGATATAGAACATTCTGATTCAACCCATTGGATTGGATACCTTTCATAAAACTGTCATATTCTTCTGGATTACCTCCTTTTGGTCCGATGACATACCATATAAAATCAAAACCTAATGTTCTCAATTCCTTGGCTATTGAAGGTATTATGGAGAAGCGCTTAATAGGATCTAATCGACCTATGGAAACTATCTTAAACCGAGGTGAAGTCTTATCCCAGTCTGCATCCTCCTTTGATTGTAAAACCATGCTTTCAGAATCAATGATATTGGGAATTACTTTTACCCGATTCTTCAAATTGGGATAGATATTACTGAAACTGTCTGAGGTTGCCTTAGATACGCATATGATTTTCTGGAAGGTGTCATATATGGCTGATTCATCCAGCTTATTGTTAAGCTCGAAATAGCTGGCATAATTGCAGTGTATCCAGGCTATCTTATTTTCCGTCCTAAACCTTGAAACAAATTCAGTGGGAACTCCTTCACTATAGGCTATCACTGTATCATATTGGCAATTCTTTTCAATATTCCTTTGGCATTGAGAATAAGCATAACTCTCAAGTTTCTTTCCTAAGGCTTTTCGCAGCAGCTTTAATCCAAGGCTGAAGACATATTGCCACCCTTTTTGTTTTTCCAACCTATTGGTAAGGGCCCTGAGTATTTTGTTTTCAGGGAGAATGCGGCAATGTTTTAGCTTATCAGTGAAAGCTCCCTCCTCTACCAAACCGAAAACATCAATGTCGTACTTTCGGATGTCTATGCGGTTCAAAAGATTCTCTAAAGACCGACACGTCCCACCTGTGTCAAAATATGTTACTACGAATAGTATTTTTTTCTTCATTAATATGAGGGCTCCTGCTGTGTGAATTCAGACAGCTGGTTTTAATTACAATTTTTATAGTCTTCAAGGGACATGAGATTCAAGTCCTTGTTAGAGATGATAAGATTTTCTTTTCCTCCGATTTTGTCGAAAGGCCACTCTACTGCGATTCCTGTATCATTGTACATTATGCCAGAATCGCCTGCTCCATAGAATACCTCGCCGCATTTGTAGCTGACGATGCTGTCTTCGAGCACCAAGTAGCCATGCCCGAAGAACTTAGGGATATAGAGCTCCACACGGTTTTCTCCAGTCAGATCAAAGCCGAGCCATCGGCCAAATGTTTCAGAATCCTTGCGCAAGTCCACAATCACGTCGTAAACATGGCCGTTAATGCAGCGGACCAATTTAGGCTGCTGACGATCCAGTTGGAAATGGATAGCGCGGATTACACCTTTCTTGGATATTGTGTAGAAAACCTCTTTGAGTTCCAGATTTATGCCATTCTCCCTAAAGGTATCTATATTGTAGTCCTTCACGAAGCCCCCTCGGTTATCGGTGGCATAGAATGGCTGAATCTTATAGGCTCCCTTTAAGGGAAGCTCTTCAAATGAAAATTTCTGTATCATTTATAATAGTTTATTGGGTTTTAAGCCACTCCATGGTTTTTCTGGTCCCTTCCGCGAAAGACACTTCCGGAGAAAAGCCACAGTCGGTTTGCAAATCCTCTATGCTGAATGTAGACAAGGGGAGATTCGTGCCAGTGAAAGGTATATCCCCGAACAGAGGGGCTGTTTCTGCGCCGCAAGCCTTTGTCATTTCCAAAATGAACCCTTTCAATGGCCCGGCTTCACCGCTCCCTATGATGTACTCCGAGAAAGGTTTCCCAAATTGAGCGACAAGGTACAGGGCCTTTGCTACGTCAGTCACGTACACGAAATCATAATTTTGAGTGGCCGCTGTGAATTGCAGAGGCTCATGATTGATGATTTTGCGAAGTGTGGTGTTTATGAATCGTGGAGAAAGTTCCCCGACTCCATAGGCATTGGTTATCATAGGCCATATCAAATCGATTCCTATATTCGCGGCAATCGATTTACACAATGAATGGGCTATATGCTTACCCATACCGTAGATGTATCCCATTCCTGGTTTGGAACCCTGAGCATGAATCGCAAACTCTATTTCATACTCCATGATCGAACCAGCGCATATGAATCGTTTAGCGCCAGCTTCTTTAGCCATATTCAGGCACTCTACTGTAGTGAGTGCGTTTTGAATTTGCAAATTATAGTCGGTTCTTTCTGCTCCGGCAGAACCTTTCCAAGCGAAATGCAAGAAAGCATCAGCATGATTCTCTGACAGTATCTTTCGCATTTTACTTGCATTAGAAATATCACAGCTATAGTACTTAAGGTTTGGTGACTTTATTAATCTACGGGGTTCTTCCGGTAGGTCAATGGCAATGACCTTCACTCCCTCATTGAGGAATTTATTGACTGTATTGCTGCCAACAAAGCCATCAGCTCCAGTTATTACTATAGAAGAAATGCTTTTTGATTTATCTTCCATTATTATTCGTTTATGTATTCTTCAATCTGTTTATCCATAAGGACTGTTATTTCATCTCCCTTATGCCATGCTTTTGACCATTCAACAACTTTTTCTATAGCTTCGCTAAGGTTCCAACGTGGCTTCCAACCCAAAACGCCCTTTATCTTGGAGCAGTCTAGCTTTAAGAAATTGGCTTCATGAGGACCCTCTACGCATACGTTCTTCCATGTCAGATTCTCTCCCCATTTGTTGACAAAGAGGTCTACCAGAGCGCCAGTCTGGAAGCAGTCTACATCGTCTGGACCGACATTGTAGGCATCCGCCAAAGTGGGATCAGAATACTGGCGAGCCGCTATGATCAAGTAAGCGAACAACGGTTCAAGCACATGCTGATAGGGGCGAGTTGAGTATGGATTTCTCACTAAGATTTCCTCGCCGGCAATGGCCGCTCTTACGCAATCTGGAATGATACGGTCGTTGGCGAAGTCCCCCCCCCCGATAACATTTCCAGCTCGGGCAGTACTGATGGGGAGTGTGTATTTCCCCTGCTTATCAGTGAAGAAGCTTCTTCGGTAACTGTGCGTTACCAGCTCTGAGCAGGATTTTGAATTGCTGTATGGATCATAGCCATCGAGTTCCTCGTTCTCTCGATAACCCCAAGGCCACTCTCGGTTGAGATAGACCTTGTCGGTCGTCACATTCAGGAAAGACTTAACGCTTGGCGTATGGCGCACGCACTCCAATACGTTTACAGTCCCCATCACGTTGGTGGCGTAGGTATAGACTGGATCCTTATAGCTGTCTCGAACGATGGGCTGAGCAGCTAAGTGCAACACAATTTCAGGCTTGAAGTCCTCAAACACCTTCTGCATGTGTTGGATGTAACGTATATCACCAATATGTGACTCTACGCATTCGTCGATCTTCGCTATCTCAAAAAGAGAAGGCCGGGTCGGAGCCTCGGTTGAGTATCCGCAGACGATAGCTCCCGCCTTGTTAAGGATTCTGCAAAGCCAAGAGCCCTTAAAGCCTGTATGTATGCCCGGTCACTAAGACCCTGCGGCCTTTGTAGAAATCCATAGTCTGTCGGTTTAGTTCCATTTTTTCCAAGGCGCTACTCCTTTGTTCCACATGTTTTCCAATTCCACATTATCCCTGAGCATGTCCATAGGCTTCCAGAATCCCCCATGCTTGTAGGCGTGCATCTTTCCGTCCTTGACTATGTCTTCGAGCGGCTGACGCTCAAACATTGTCTGATCGGCATCCTCATGGAGGTAATCGAATACCTCAGGCTCACAGACGAAGAACCCAGCATTGATCCAGTTCCCTTGGCCATCAGGCTTTTCCATAAAGGATTTCACCATGTTTTCGGAATCGATCTCCACAGCGCCAAAACGGCCAACGGGCTTGTATACCGTCATAGACAGGAGTGCGCCGCTTTTCTTATGGGCCTCAATCGAATCTGTGATGTCCAAGTCAGTCACTCCGTCTCCATAGGTCAAGAGGAAAGCCTCATTCCCAACATAGGGTTGGATTCTTTTGAGACGCCCAGCAGTCATCGTGTTCAATCCCGTATCCACTATGGTCACTTTCCAATTCTCAGAATGGTTTTCATGCAAGTGAACCGAATTGTCCGAAAGGTCAATGGTCACGTCGGAATTGTGCATGAAATAGTTCATGAAATACTCCTTTATCACGTACTGCTTATAGCCACCGCAGATGATAAACTCGTTTATCCCATAGGAACTATAGATTTTCATTATATGCCATAGGATAGGCTTGCCTCCTATCTCTATCATGGGCTTTGGCATATACTGAGTCTTTTCACTGAAGCGGGTGCCCAGGCCACCCGCGAAAATCACAGCTTTCATTTGGGCTCATGCGCAAAAGTCCGTGGCTGAGGCTTAGCCAAAGATCACGGCGCA
>JAJBUH010000006.1 GCA_020860445.1 Bacteroidales bacterium
TTTGAAAATTTTATAAATAATGACCTCAGACTTTCTAAAAAGGAATATAACATTGGAGAGGATTTGAAACTCAGTGATATTAAGTATGACTGCTATATTAGTGGATCGGATCAAATTTGGAATACTTTTCTGCCAGACTTTGACCCTTCTTATATGTTATCTTTTGTAAAGTCTGGGAAAAAGATTGCGTATGCTCCCAGTCTTGGTTGGGCCACAATAAAAGAGTTGAGTCCATATAAAAATTTAATTATGGACTATGATAATCTTAGTGTCAGAGAAAAAGAAGGTGCTCAACAAATTGGTCTTTTAATACAAAAAGATGTACCAGTAACGTTAGACCCTACTTTATTAGTGGATCCAGTTCATTGGAATAATATGGCTGGAGACAAAGCTTTAATACGTGAAGATTATGTTTTTGGGTATTGTCCAAGATGGTCTGAAGAAACTTTTAGTTATACTGAAAACATAGCAAAAAGACTTTCGTTTGTACCCTTAAGTACAATGCCTTTTAAAAAACGCTCCCAACATCACATTTGGCCCCAGACAAAAGTATTCCTCCCAGTAGGGCCAAAGGAATTCCTTAATCTTGTCAAATTCTCAAAATTTATGGTTTGCCATTCTTTTCATGCTGTTGTTTTTTCGTTGATTTTTGAAAAGCCATTTATTTGTATAGGAGCTGGAAAGGATGATCGGATTAAAGACTTATTAGAAATATGTCAGATGCAATACCGTAACATTCAATTTGATCAAAAAATTAATTTGGAGGAATTGAATAGGCCAATTCCTGGAACTTTTGAAATGCTTAAAGATTTACGTCGACAAAGTCTTGAATGGTTGTCAGATGCACTTCAATCCTAAAATAAGGTTTCAATGGATGGTATACCTGAAATATCTGTGATAGTGCCAGCCTATAATGTAGAAGGTTGGATATCAGAATGCATTCAAAGCGTATTGGACCAGACTTTTAGTGGCTTTGAGTTATTAGTAATTGATGATGGGAGTACGGATAAGACAGGAGAGATTTGTGAAGAATTCGCCGAAAAAGACAACCGAGTTAAAGTTTTCCACTTCCCTAATAGTGGTGCCAGTGCTTCCCGGAATAGAGGGTTAGAAAGAGCCAAAGGTAGATATATTGTGTTTGTAGATGGGGATGACTATTATTTAGAAAAGGAGAGTTTAGAGAAACTTTATAATACTGCCGAGAGATATAATCTCGATATCGTAAGAGGAGATTATCTTGCTGTAACCGGTGATGGCTCTCCGGACCCTTATCAATCATGTAAGCCAAAGGAAGAAAGATATCATGAATTGATTCTTAATAAGGAGGATTTTTTGGAGAAAATAGTACAAGAAGAATTCTTTATTTGGCTTCTTCTTATTCGTAGGTCAAGCATCAAAAACGTTAGATTCCCAGAGAATCAAAAGTTCTTGGAGGATATGGCCTTCCTTATGCTTCTTTGTCAACAAGAGTTGAAATGTATGTATCTTCCTTTAAGATTTTATGCTTATAGGAAGCTTAAGTCGAGCGCTTCAAATGTACATGATGTTAGAAATGCTCTGGATGCTTTTGGTATGTGTGACTTTTTCAATAATATTGAAAAAGATTCTTCCAGTAAAAGATTCAGGGACTTTTGTAGATATCAAAGTGTGATGATGTTTTACTGGACTCTTAGCTCCTTACCATATAACTACAATGATATAGAGATAAATCAGATATGTGTTAGGAGTGAGTTGAAATCTCTTCTGAAAAGGACACGTAGACGGGTTTTAATATGGAGGGTTTTTAATAAATCCGTTTTATTGATTTCCCCCCCCCATTATACATGTCAATGAAATTGTTAAGATGGAGAAAAAACTTAGGCTGATTCAGAGGGTGAGTTCTCTTTAGCATGTATCTTTTCTATAACAAAGTATGGTAAAGCCTTTTATAGTAGTGGTTCTATATAAACCAACCATAGAACAGGTAAAGGACAAATTGAGATTATCTTTTGAGGGTACGGTTATATTCATTGATAATACTTCACATCCTAATAAAGATATAGAAAGTTTAATTTGTTCTACTCCTAACTGTTCTTATTTCCCTCTTTATCGGAATGAGGGGATTGCCAAAGCCCAAAATATTGGAATTAAAGTAGCTTTAGAGAATGGTGCCACACATATCATTTTCTTTGATCAGGATAGTGTTGTAGGTGATGGGTATGGGGAGCAACTAACAAAAAAATATGAGGAATTGAGATTAAACCAAATACCAATAGGAATACTTGGCCCAAAGATAAAAAGTGTCTATAATCAAGATTCAACCACTCCAAAATCCATCGATGGTGAAACGTTTAAATCTTATCCAGAGATAATTAGTTCGGGATGTTGTGTTGACAAAAGATTCATCAATGAAGTTGGTGGTTTGGATAATTCTTTGTTTATAGACTCTGTGGATTTTGAGTGGTGTTGGAGAGCTAAACAAAATGGATATGTAGTGGGGCAGACGGAAAGTCTTTGTTTACTACATAGATGTGGTGAATCAGAATTAGCTAGCGGTGATAACCGCTGGGTGGTTTCTTCTCCTTTTAGATATTTTTATCAGGGAAGGAATTATATATGGTTAAGTAGAAGAAATTATGTGCCCAGAAGTTTTAAGAGAGGACAGCTTCTCAATTTCTTAAAACAATCATTCATTTATCCTTTTAGATTAAAAAATGGGTTGAAAATCACCTATAATCTTTGGAAGGGAATATTATATGGATTAACTCATAAAAATACTCCAGATTTTTCTATTTGATATGGGTTCTCAAGTATATCCACTGGTTTCTATTGTCATACCGGTATATAAAGGCGAGAAATATATTGCTCAAAGTGTTAAGTCTCTTTTAGATCAGACCATGGAGAGCCTGGAAATAATATTAGTAGATGATTGTTCCCCTGATAAAAGCGTAGAGATAGTACAAGACATCATAAAGGAGTATTCAGATTCTAAGAAAAAGGTAAGAATTATTCGGCAAGCCGTAAATGGAGGTGTGGCAAAAGCTCGAGAAATAGGCGTCAAGGAAGCATCTGGCGAATTTATCATCTTGATAGATCGGGATGATTGGTATTTGCCAGAGGCATTAGAAGTCATGTACCAAGAGGCTAAACTTAGAGAAGCTGATGTTGTTGTATGTGACTATCAAGTGGTGAATGAAAAAGGGTTACCAATAAATGTGATGAGATGTTCAGAATGGACTGATGATGTTAGGACATCCCTTAAGAATTATATCCTTTCCTCCTTAGTGCATCATTGGTGTTTTTTAGTAAAGAGGGAGGTCTGGGAGAGATTAGAAAAAGATAAGCTTGGGGAACTCAATAGAACATCAAATTTGGGGTTAAGATTGGGCGAAGACCAGCACTTGATGTTAAGGCTGTTGTATTTCGCTAACAAGGTGGTGAATGTACACATACCTTTCTATCAATATCGCGAAAGTGAGGTACAGGTGACTAATAACTTAACTGAGCAACATGTCAAGGATAATATACGGGCCTTTCAAGACTTGATTTCTTTTTATGAAGAGAAAGAATCTGACTCGGAGTATAACAAGTTACTTATCTGGAGGTTACAAACATGGATGGCCAATCTTATTTATATCCACAAGGATGCTTGGCTTAGACTTTTTCCTAAAGAGTTCTACTCTTATCTATGGGAGAATCCGAAGTTGAAAAAGCGGTTTAAGATTATGCTTTCAGAATACCATTATTCTTTGCATTTTATGCGTCCTTGTGCATGGGGATATAATATGTTACGCAAGATAAGTAGAGGACAGTGAGGAAAGATCAAATTGGTATGACTCCCACAATAACCATAATAGTACCTGTGTACAATGCAGAGGCATTTCTAAACCAATGTATCAATACCATTTTGAATCAGTCCTTTTCTGATCTTGAATTGCTATTGATAGATGATGGGGGCACAGATAGGTCAGGCGTTGTTTGTGATGAGTGGGCAGCAAAAGATAGTAGAGTTAAGGTTTTCCACAAAGCGAATGGTGGTGCCTCATCGGCACGCAATCTTGGCATAGAGAATGCAAAAGGCGAATGGGTGACTTTTGTGGATGCAGATGATTGGTTAGGGGAGAATTATCTCTCGGAGTTAATAGGGGCCTTAGAGAAGACGCAATGCAATGATTCAATGATTTTGTGTGGCTTTACAAAAGTGGATTTTACCACTGGTGTGATTATAGAATCAGAAGCTCCTTATAGAAAAAGATATTATAATCTGGATAGAGAAAGAGATGCACTTAGACCCTATAAATTAGATATTCTAAAATTTAATTTCACAATCGGGAAACTGATAAGAAGGAGTGTGTTGTGGGATAATCATATTCGCTTTAAAGAGGATATAAATTATCTGGAGGATTTGATTTTTTGGTTGGAATGTTTGTCTTATATCCAAAATGTTACCACTGTAGATGGTAAAGATTATTTCTATCGGGTTAATAATCCTAATTCTGGTTCTTTTAGGAAACTAATCCCAGATAATGAATATAAAATCTTTAATCATCTAAAGAATAATCTATCCAGACTACAAGAATCACATCAATTAACTGGTGAAGATATAAGAGAGGTGAAGAATGCCGCTTATCAATACGTCTGGTCAACTTGCAGAGCAACCCTAAATAGGGAAATCATTTGTGCTGAAATAGAAAGGATAAGTTGGATTAGTTCTAAATTCTCTATCGATGATTTTAGATACAACCTGCACTATAGGAATGGCAGCAAGGTGGATCTTTTGTTTGGGAAGCTATGGGTAATGGGCTTACGTAAAGCAGCGTTGAAATTTTATGGCTGGTGGTGCGATAGGAAGAAATAAAAGCATGGAGTATACAGTAGTAATACGCACCCTCGGTAAGGCAGGAGATAAATATCAACAGGAATTGAATTCTATTTTGGCTCAAACTATCCAGCCTAAGGAAATCCTTGTTTATATTGCCGAGGGTTATTCTTTACCCAAAGAGACTTGTGGGTTGGAAAGATACATTTTTGTCAAGAAAGGAATGGTAGCTCAGCGTGCTATACAATATGATGAGGTAACAACAGAGTACATTTTATTTCTTGATGATGATGTGTATTTACCTCCTAATGGAGTTGAGACGCTGTATGAAGAATTGAAAAAGCACGATGCTCAGGTAATCTCACCTGATGTTTTTGACAATTCCAGTAGAGGGCTGAAGAGCGAGCTGCTGATGACCATCTCAGGTAGAATGCGGGCCCGGCGTGGGGATAAGAAATGGGCATATAAGGTGATGAATACTGGTGGGTATTCTTATAATAAGAATCCCCGACCAGGTAGCTGTCTGTCAATGACTAATGCTGGTCCGTGTTTCTTTTGCCGGAAGGAGGATTTCTTGAAAATACAATTTGAGGAGGAGCTTTGGATGGATTCTCAGGCTTATGCCATAGGGGATGATCAAGTGATGTTTTACAAGATGTATCTCTGTGGGTTGAAGCAATTGACCGTATTTGGATCGGGTATAGTGCATCTCGACGCTGGGAGTGCGAAGACAGGGAATTCAGAAGAAAGAGAAAAACGATTGCTCTATGCGGATTTAAGATACAAGGTGATATTCTGGCATAGATTCCTATGGACCCCAGAGAAAAACATTTTGAAAAGAATATGGTCGGCAAGTTGCTTAGGTTACATGCTGGCTTTTACGCATGGTATTTCTCTTATCAAAGGAGAATGGAGCATGTATAAATTAAAGAGAGGCGCTCTTAAGAGCGCCTTGGCTTTTATCAAAAGCAAGGAATATAAAAAAATTCCAAAAGTAAGGAAACAGAGAAAATGAACAAGATACCAAAAGTCATACATTATTGTTGGTTCGGTGGCAAGCCTTTGCCCAAATCCGCTAAGAAGTGCATTGCATCGTGGAGGAAGTATCTGCCCGACTATGAAATCAAGAGGTGGGACGAATCAAATTTTGATGTCAATCAGGTAAGATATACTCGTGAGGCCTATAAGGCAAAAAAGTATGCTTTCGTGAGTGACTATGCCAGATTCTTAATCCTCTTTAATGAGGGTGGTCTCTATTTTGATACCGATGTCGAGGTGATAAAACCAATTGATGATATAGTTGAGGCTGGCCCATTTATGGGATGCGAAAGGACGGCCGGTGACCCAGCTGGCATTGGTGTAGCACCAGGCTTAGGGATTGCCGCAACTCCAGGAATGTCTATCTATAAAGAGTTGCTGGACGAATACTCAACGAGGTCTTTTTATAAAGAAAATGGGAAACCGGATACTACAACAATAGTTGTGTCTACATCGAATCTTCTCTCAAAGTATGGGCTACAGGATGTGGATTCAATTCAGGAGGTTGCTGGACTGAAGATTTACCCAAAAGAGTATTTCTGTCCGATTCTCTATGCTACACGCGAAATGACAATTACTCCCAATACACGCTCGATTCATCATTATGATGAATCATGGCTTAGTTGGGATCATAAGATTAAGGATCGATTTTTTAAGACTAAACTTGGGGGGGGTGGGTCTATCGTAAATATTCAAAGGCTTCAGAGAAATAATGGCAAGATTCTTCGCTATACTTGGCTCTATACTGATTACAACGCTGTTTTATTTCCCCATTACAATTAAGGCCTTCCCGATGACCAATTCTAAGATGGTCTTAGGGCTGATTGGACTAATTATCTGGGTGCTTATATATTCGACAAGACGAGCGTTGTCAATAAATAAAAATATTGTTTGGATGGTCGTCTTGTCGGTTTTATTTTCTTTAGACTGCGGTTTATCTATCGCACTAAATGGGGTTAGTGATTATGCATACGTCTTTTATTTTGCCTCGATGTTTGTTTGGCTATTTGCAGGGTATGCAGTGTGCTTTACAATCCGAGCATTGAATGGTAAGATATCTTTTGAAATTCTTACCAACTATCTCATAGCAGTGTGCGTGATGCAGTGTGCTGTGGCTTTGCTCAATGATAATGTGATTGGATTTAGGACCTGGATGGATAGCTGGGTGGAACAAGGACAGAATTTCTTAAATAGCCCTAAGGTACACCGAATGTATGGTTTCGGTGCCAGCTTGGATACAGCCGGAACGCGTTTTTCGGCAGTTCTATGCCTTTTGGCCTTTCAACTCTGGAATATACAAGACGCTGAGAAAAAGAAGTGGCGCTTATTGTATATTTGTGCTTTCCTTTTTATAACTGTTGTGGGAAATATGATAGCACGAACTACGCTTGCTGGAGTAGTATTATCATTGGGATTGATAGGGGCATTGTTTGTCTTTGGAGATAAAAGAAAACGAGAAGGAGCGCAAAGCCTGTTTACTATGCTTTTTGCCATTTTGCTTGTCGGCCTTCCCATATATATCCTAGCTTACAATAATAACCTTGATTTAAGGAGGAAAACCCGATTTGCTTTTGAGGGCTTCTTCAGTCTTGTGGAGAAGGGGACATGGGATGTATCATCAAATGAGACCCTAAAGAATATGGTGGTTTGGCCAGACAACGCTAAGACTTGGATTATAGGGGATGGGTATTTTGATAACCCCTATGGGGCTGATCCATATTTCATAGGTAAATTTACTGGAGGATATTATATGGGTAGTGATGTGGGATACTGCCGATTTATTTTCTATTGCGGATTATTGGGCCTTCTGACATTTTCCTGCTTTATGATTCAGGTCTGTATCACTGCCGTAAGTCTCTATCCAGGGAAAGGTGCTGTCTTTTGGACACTGTTGGCTCTAAACTTCATTGTTTGGATGAAGGTGTCGACTGATATGTTTGTCATTTTCGCACCCTACATAATGCTGCCATTTGCCAAGAAATTGACCGACCCAGAGGATTCGGACGAAGAGTCTCCTACCAAAGTAATGCTAAGATGAGTATGAGAGTAGCAATAGTGATGACGGTGTTTAACCGCTTAGAGAAAACTCGGAAATGTCTGAGCTGCATTCGTGAATCTTTGTCTCAATACCCATGGCTTAAGGTCAAGATTTTCTTGACGGATGATGGGAGCTCGGATAACACGGCTGAGGTTGTCCCGGTGGAGTTCAAAGATTTGGATATCCAGATCCTAAAGGGAGATGGCAATCTGTTTTGGAATGCTGGCATGAACAACTCTTGGCGTGAGGCTATTCGAGAGGGTGGATATGATGGCTATCTATGGATGAACAATGATACCTATATCCACCCTAATCTTTGGGAAGAGATAAAAGCTGCTGAGGAATACAGCCAAGCCAACTTCGGGAAGAGCGGCATCTATGTCGGTTCGACCCAAGATGAGGTGACCAAGGAATTTACGTATGGCGGATTTGACTATGTGAATAAGTGGACGCTCCTCGATAGTTTCAAGATACCTAATGGCGAGTTTCAACTTTGCCAATGCGCCCATGGCAATGTCACTTATGTATCAGATCAGGTAGTGAAGAAAATGGGTGTGCTGTGTGAGAAGTATCTGCATGGCGGCGGCGACCATGATTACACTTATTTGGCGCATAAGGCTGGATTCCCATTGATAGTGCTCCGGGAGTATGTGGCATATTGTGAGAATGACCATGGCAAGGAGGCTAAGGATTTCAACAATATGAATATGAAACAGAGATTCAAATATCTGTATTCGCCTCGTGGATTGAACTTACATAATAGCCTATTGATGCAGCGAAGGTGTTTCCCGCATCGCTATCTCTTGGTACTGACCACTGGGTATTTGAGGGCATTGTTTCCCAATCTGTACAGCAAGGTGTATATGTATGCCAGAACTCGCAAAAACAAATAAGAGATGGAACGCAAAATGGTATTCATAGCTTATGGCGATGAGCGTTGCGCATACTCACTTAAGAGGATTGGCAAACAAGCCCAAAGGCTTAAAATATTTGATGATGTCATTCTTTATGGACCAGACGACTTGCCTGAGTATATCAAGCAATCAACGCTGATGAAATATACTTATGGGGGAGGGTATTGGTCGTGGAAACCGGTTATTATCAAGGAGACTCTGAATCGATATGATGAGGGGACCATCGTATGCTATGTCGATGCTGGTTGTACGTTACATCAGAGCATTGAGTGGACGGTTTGGCGACAGTTGATGGAGGATTATGATTTCATAGCCTTTAAGTACAGGGCTGAGTATCCAGAGTGGGAGAGGTTTGGCAGCTCATCTACAAAGATTAAGCATTGGGGTAAGAAAACGACCCTGGAGTTTCTGGATGAATATGTGGGCGATTCCGCGTGGCGCGAGCACAATAAGACAATGGGTGGGATACTCTTTGTCAAGGGTAAGAACAATCCCGTAATTGAGAATTGGCTCGATATAGCCATTAATCATCCCGATGTGATTCTTGACCCAACCAAAGAGGAACTGAAAGAACAATATCCATACTTTGCTCTGCATAAGCATGACCAAGTGGTGTTGACAGCGCTTATGTACAAATATAGGCCAGTGACATTGACATTGCCCGAGACATCCGAGACTTGCGGTGATAAGGCTGGGGTCGTGGCTTCGCGCATCAGGGCTGGTAATCTCAAGGAGTACTGCGAATTGATGGGGAAGCATTACCTACGGAAATTGGTAGGAGGAAAGATGATAGAACGACTCAAAGGTATTGGAAAGTAGGCGTAGATGGAAAGACTAAAGATTAGTATTGTGGCGAATTTCTACAATTCGCAAAGGTTCATTCCTAAGCTGTTAAGGTCAGTGGCAAATCAGACATACAAGGAATGGCATTTGATTTGCATTGATGATTGCAGCCCGAGGCAAGACATCAAGGCTCTGAAAAAATGGGTGAAGAAATTGGGAATTGAGGACAAGACCACGATCGTTAAGAATGAGCAGAATCTGGGGATTGCGCAGTCGAAGGGGAAGGGAATAAAGATATCATTGCAGCTTAATCCGAATGGATATACAACTTTTATCGACGGAGATGATTGGTTAGAACCGGATGCTCTGGAAACATTCTATAATGAAATCAAGGCAGACGGGGCTGAGGTAGTGGTTGCCAGCTACAATCATTATTATAAGGCTGGACCATTCACGCAGAAGAATGAGGACAAGAAGTGCTTGCCCATCGAGGTTCTTGGCAGAACCTATTATCAGCCGGAAGCGATTGAACGATTCCTTATTAATTTTATGGGGGTGTACCAATTCCACTATGCTTATTGGGCAAAGGCTTATCGGAATGAATTGTTGGCTAGACTGGAGTTTGATTTTCCAGCTAAGGAGGATTCGGCCAGGGAGGATTTCTTCTTCTCGTTGGCAGTGATGCTGCAATGCAATAGCATCAGGTTTACGGCTAAGCCTGTTTACAATTGGAGGTGGGGTGGAATTACGGCAGCAAAGGGTGACCCGAATTGGACAGCTGAGAAGATTGTGCGGCCATATTTCGATAGTTATCTCTATCGCAAATCTCTCATCGAGCAGTATCATTACGAAAAGGGGAGGATTCCACTGCTCAGGGACATGAAGGGGAACTGCATTGGACTTTGGAGTCAATTGGCTGTTGAGCCTATAGGCTCGGAGGGGGCAGCGAAGATTCAAGCCGTTATTGGTAGGATGCTCCAGCACAAATCGTTTGAGGATATAACACCTGAGGCAATTCCTCAGATTGCATTGAACGATTGGGAGCGGGATTTCCTTACCGCCGTGGTCAGTAAGGACGCAGCGCAAATCTACGCCTACTGCCACCAATTCCATCAGGCTGGTAAGCGCTTCTCCCCCCGCCGCGCCATCTTCTGGCTGCTAGGGAAGATGACCTAATTAATATATAATGGGTCCATTGCCGTCCATATCGGGTAAGCGTCCAAAAATGCGGTAGGGCCACCAACGGCGGAAATCCTTAACTTTGTGGCGTCAAAAAAACGCCATACGCAATGTACACAAACGAAGACTTGGAGCGGCACTACATCCGCTACAAGACCGAGTGGTTCCTCAGGGAGGAGCCGCTAGAGGTTGTTGCTTCCCTCACCACATGTCCTAATCCTTGTTCCCTTAGCCCCCTAATAACTCTATTTATCCCATGATTAGCGACACCCTGAATAGATGGCTCAACAGCCCAGAGTACAAAGCTGATCTATCCGAGGCTTTGACAAAGATAGTCAAAGGCGTAAGCTACTCAGATAATGAGAGTGATGTGGCACAGCATTTCACTTTGGGCATTTATGAATTGCTTAAGAAAAAGGCAGATTAATAATGGTTGATTACAAATTTATTCTTGCTGAGGCATCGGCTACCTTGTCTACATTGAGAGGGCAGACTATTGATGCGGTGAGTATCAATAAGCCGGAAACATTGGAATCGGCAGTGCGGCTCTCAAAGATTATCTCTAAGTTGTCGCCCTTTGTGGCGAATATACTTGAGTATCGAGTTGTCGATTTCTTGAATAGTAAAAATGATGGGCAACAAGGAGTGTGGAAGCGACAGGACCCAGGTTTCCCAGATGTCATTTATGATAGTTCTAAAATCACTCCTAATCCTGGAATTGAAATTAAGACTTGGTTCCCATTGGCTACGGAGATAACTGGGAGATTTAAAGAGAGCATCACAATCTTTAGCCCAGACCACATTAATATTGCGATAATAGCTTGGATACCAGAGTTCGTGATTTTTGGAAAGCCTTTGATTTTGGACACACTGGTCGTCAGCGGCAAGAGCGTGGCTGAAGCCAGGGATAGCCATTATCACAAACCACCAGAATACATTGTGTTGGAGCCAGAAGATACCTCAAAGAGGACATCAAACTTAAGGCAGACTAATACCACGGGGTATGTCTTCCAAAAGGATCGTTCTTCTTATGAGGAAGCGCAGATGTGGGTGGATAGGTGGCCTGAGGAATGGCTAACTTATAGTCCGGATGTGGATTATCAGAAAATCCTGAAGGATTTGAAATCCAGATTTGAATACAAAACGGATACTAATTATGGTAAGATGGACCGCATTCAACATCAGGCGTTGGAGGAGTTTAAGCAACGCATCTTAGATACTGAGTATATGGGATGTACGATTCAACAATGGCGGATATTACTCAAACGAGGCGGAGAGGGGTTGAGAGGTAAACTGGAGCCGATTTTGGAGTGTGTAAGAGAGGATTCGCTTTAGGCCTTCTTGATAGACTTCGGGGGTGATCTCTGCAGTAAAGCAGGTTCGATCTGACAATATTGAGGCCACGGCGGTAGTAAACATCCCCCCAAATGGATCCCATACCACATCGTTGGGGTCGGAAGATATCTCAATGATGCGTTGAATCAAGGTAAGAGGTTTTTGGTTGAGGTGGAAAGCTTTAAAGCCATTTTTCAGTCGCTCTCTGCTTCGGAGCTGTACTGTGTTCCAGACGTTGGTGACTCCCATCGGGCAGTGGAATTTGGGCCGATAGGTTTGCCATTCTTCTTCGGTCAACGGTGTATGTCCATCTACAGAAAAGTATGGTCTGCCTGATGGCTTACCATAGATATTAGCGTAACGCACTATGCGGCCGAACATCTCGGATGGAGGCATATACCACAGATGACATTTCGTAAAATATTTTCGGGTAGCGGCATCGACAACTCCGCAAGCAACATTGGTGCGGGAAAAGGGGAGGCCAGTGCGCGCCCATTCATAACGGAGCCATTCTTTCATAGTCATGGTCTCACCGTTTACATGAAACATGGGCTTCATGACATATTGAGCGCATACTTCGGTCACTACGGGAAGATGGGAAATGGTCTTGGTGTTGGTGTTGCCAGCAACATGACTCATGCCTTTGTCCCAGATGTTACAGGTTTTGAATTCCCAACCGTATTTCTCGAGCATGGGATGCACGACGGCCCAACCGATTTCTGTGTTCCAGAACCATAGGGTGGTCATAGGTGTGGCTTTCTTGGTCCATTCGGCTATGTGGCTTTCGTACCATTGGGCAAGGCCATGGTATGAAGACAAGTCACCCTTGTAGCCGCTGATTCCATAGGGGCCATCGCTAATGATTACAACGGGGCTATCCCACTCGTGGTAAACTGCGGCGACATCCTCGTTGTAAAGATGAATATTACCAATGTGTTCCATACTTTGCTCATATTTTTATAATGCAAAGTTAATGATTTATTTCATAAATTCCAAAGAAATAAGCCCTCAACCACAGCCCCACAGCGGGGGAAGGCTACCGCCTGCTGGGGAGTCCTATCAGAAACCCGAAGTGAAGGGCTGCGTTAGCGTGGTGGGCCCAGGCGCCCTCGCGGGCCCGGTCAGGCGATGGTAATTTTAGGCTCGCGGATTCAGCGGATTTACACAGATCTGTTTAATCTGTTTAATCTGCGAGGAAAAATAATCCATGCGGATTCAGCGGATTAAAACTAATCTGTTAGTAGGAAACCACGAAGGTCTCGAAGGATTTCACGAAGAGCACGAAGATTTACTCGTCTCCTAAGTTCTTGCGCGAGGATTGGGCCGCAAGGCCACGAAGTCGCTGTCGCTCGAAAAGGTCACGAAGACCTGCTCCACAACCCTGTTAGAAACCTCAATTTGAGATATTGGGGCTGTAAATATTGAATTGGTTTTGTGCTTTCGGATTTTTATCGTAACTTTGTTGGTGATTAAACAATGACGATATGAAAGAGGTAGCTACTGTCTTTGGCGATGACATGACTCGTGTGATACATGGGGATTCATTGGCGGTTTTGGAGCAGATGATTCCTGATGCTTCGGTCGACTTGATCTTCTGTGACCCTCCGTACAATATCGGCAAGGTATTCGGAGGTAAAGTGGAGAAATGGGACCGCGACGAGGACTATATCCAATGGTGCCAAAGGTGGCTTAGCCTGTGTGTGAGTAAGCTTAAGCCAAATGGAAGCTTATATGTAATGACTTCGACTCAGTTCATGCCATATTTTGATGTCTACCTCAGAGACAAGATTGACATCTTGTCAAGGATTGTTTGGTCGTATGACAGTTCGGGGGTACAGGCCAAGAATTTCTATGGCTCGATGTATGAGCCGATACTGTTTGGTGTCAAAAACAAGGCTCAGTACACTTTCAACTCTGACGACATCTTGGTTGAGGCTCGTACTGGGGCGGAGCGAAAGCTGATTGATTACCGCAAAAATCCTCCGCAGCCCTACAAGAGCGAGAAAGTGCCGGGTAATGTCTGGTATTTCCCCGTGTAAGGTATCGTATGCCTGAATATGAGAACCATCCCACGCAAAAGCCAGTGGCTCTGTTGGAACGCATAATTAAGGCCAGCAGCAACGAGGGGGATTTGGTGTTGGACCCGTTTTCGGGTACTTTTACAACCTCTTACGTAGCCCAATCTCTTGGGCGACGTTCGATAGGAATTGAATTGGAGGAGGAATACGTAAAAATCGGCTTGCGCCGATTGGGATTGGCCACCTCGTACAATGGCGAGCCATTACTGGCCATAGAGAAAAGCACTAAGAGAAAACAACATATTCCAGTATCAAACAATAGTCCGCGTTTATTTGATATAGTATGAACAACTCGACATTCTCTGATGTCATAAGAGATATCTTGCTCAAAAATTTGGGGCAAGATGGCTTGGATATATTCACTAAGAGTAATATTATCCAATATTTAGTAAAGAAGACAGCTTCGGCTAATAAAGGCGCAAAATCCCGTGGTAGCTTCGCTAATCTATATGCCATATATGTCATTGTAGAAGATTATATAAAGAAGGGTTATTTGGAGCATGGTGACTATAGAAAATATGAAGGCGCCATTTACTCAGACTTAATCGGCCGGGTAAGGGAAACGCCTTTTGGAGAGAAGCTCCAAAATCATGCCCTCAACAATAGACTCAATGAGGAGTATCTGGGCGATTTCCCAGCTGATGAGATTGGACCCATAATTCGAGATACCACTACTAAACGATATTGGCTTAATGAAAATCTGATTAGATTTAGATTTCATAAGAATAGAATCAATCTCGCCCCATCAATTATTAAATAATTGATGCTTATGTAAAATGGAAACAGAATGATTTAAAGATCCTTATTGAGCAGTGCCGTAAGTTACAGCATCTGGATGGGGAACAGGAAGAAACGAAGGCTTTTATTGAGTCTTTGTTGAATCCCAATGTGGATGCAAGGATGTTTGAAATCGTTAGTTACGCTATCCTGAAATATTACTATAAGGACCAAAGTATTGTATGGGGATACGATTGGAACTCTTTGACCGAAGAATCGCTATCGCTCTATAAAACAGGAAGAACCAATGCTAATGATGGAGGAATTGACTTTGTAATGAAGCCATTGGGAAGATTCTTCCAGGTTACTGAAACTGTGGATTTTAAGAAGTATTTTCTCGACATTGAAAAAGTGGAGAAGTATCCCATAACATTCGTAATCAAGTCGACTATAGATGAGGATGAATTGAAACTGAAGATAAAAAATGATGCCGAGAAGAAGTTAGGAATTGTCAAGTTGGTGGAAAAGTTTATGGAATGTATTGAAGAGATTATCAACATTCCAAAGCTCTTGGCCTATTTCCAAAAGGCCATTACCGAAAATCAATTAAGCAATATTCTTCAAGAAATCGAGGAGCAAAGCAAGATAGAATTTCATCTCGATGAATGGAAGGATGATGAAGAAATGCTTTTGGATAACGTTTGATGATAGGACTAATAGAAAAATCTTTAGTCCCATTACTTCCGTAGAGTGAGGATTTAATTAAAGATTATGGCAATACCAATTCATTCATCTCCGGAATTGACTGGGCTCTCGGCACAGATGTTTGAGGAGGAGATGGAAAAGCATGTAGCTCGTGGGCCGCTGTCGGCAGAAGAAATTGAGATGCTGCGCAAGGTGGAGGAGAAGAGCCGAATAATGAGAGAAAAGTTGGCACAGCGGAGGGCATCGAAGCAGAACCCTACTTTTTAGGCTCGCGGATTAAACAGGTTTGCTTAAATCTGCTTAATCTGCGAGACAAAAACCACGAAGGTCACAAAGGATTTCACGAAGATCACGAAGGATGTTTCCCTTTTGCTCTTGCGTGGGGATTGGGCCGCAAGGCCACGAAGACGCTGTCGCTCGAAAAGGTCACGAAGGCCAGCTCCACAACCCTGACAGAAACCCGAGCCGGATGGCCTCCGTGACCACCGCTGCGATTCATCGCCTCCGTGGAAAAATGTAAATTCTCCGTGGCCCTCCGTTTCTCCGTGGTTAAAATTAACTCACTGTGAAACAACAATTTACCATGGTGTTTTTTCTTAAACCACGGAGAGACGGAGGAACACGGAGAGCCAAGTGGCTGAGGCACGGAGGCGCTGTCGCTTTTCGGAGGACACGGAGGCCATCCGGGTAATGAGCCATGCGCCTCACCGACTTCTGGTCTAAAGCCCTCGCAGATTAAACAGATTAAACAGATCTGCTTAAATCTGCTGAATCTGCGAGGAAAAAACCACGAAGGGGGAAGGCTATGAAAGTATTACCCTAAGGGCATGGAATACTCAATCCTTACTCCAAGTGCATTCATTATTCGATAGAATGTAGAGATGCGAGGTTCCGTTAGGCCTTTCTCCACATGAGATATGTAAGACCTATTTGAGCCAATGCGTCTTGCCAACTCTGCCTGAGTGATTTTAGCCTTTTTTCTGGCATCCTCGATTATTTGGCCTGTGTAGAAGGCATAAGCTTCTTCTTCAGCCTGTACTCGCTCAGGTGTACCGGGCTTACCAAATTTGGCATCAAGTACCAAATCGTAATCTCTTATTTGATGATCATTTGTGTGCATAATAATCCTTTTTTATTTGTATTGCTTTTTCTATTTCAGTATCCGGTGTCTTTTGTGTCTTCTTTTGAAATCCATTAAAGAGTACTACAATGTTACCATCGTCAAAGATGAAGAACACTCTATAGATGTTACTCTCATACTCGGTTCTTAACTCGAATAATCCATCTCTTATGTGTTTGACAAATTTGACAGGCAATCTATTTTGGGATTTCAATAAAAGTAACCCATAGTGTATCTTCTCCTGAACTTTTTCAGTAAGTCCACTCATGAAATCTTCAAAATAGCCACCATATGTTTTAATTTTTCGCTCCATGAGTGCAAAGTTACAAAATGTTGTCTAATTAAACAACGCCTTTTCTGCATTTTTGTTTAGGAATTGGATTTTGTTGGTCTTTTTATGGCTCTTTTGTTCTTGCAGGTGGATTAGGCCGCAAGGCAATGAAGACGCTGTCGCTCTGAAAAGGTACAAAGATCTGCTGCACAACCCTGACAGAAACCCGATTGGGGTTGGGAAGCATAGCAGTAGGCCGGAGCCACCACTTTAGTGGTGGAATAAATAGGGGCGTTGACGGGAAATAATACCATCCACCACTGAAGTGGTGGCTCCGGCCTGCCGGGTAGCTTCGGGTTGCTGGTAAAAGGCTTATCATGTGGGGTTGGAAGATTGAGGGAAAATCGCTAAATTTGCTGTGTGAATTAATCGATGTGTGATATGTGCAAGGAAAGATTTGTAAACCCATTTACTGACTTCGGATTCAAACGTCTGTTTGGCACCGAGGCTAACAAGGATATACTTATCAATTTCCTCAACGCTGTGATTGATGAAGAGGAGTAGATTATGGATATGCAAGAAAAAAGTCAGGAGCATTTCATGGATGATGAGAGGTGGCCCTTTGGGGAGAGGCAGAAGATTATGTGGGATTACGAAAACACTATCGCTACTGCCGAGCGACAAGCCCGGGTGAAGGCTCTGCGCCGATCAGCTCGGGCTATGCTGGCCGATGGCCTCGACGTCGACAAGATAATGCTCTATACCGGCCTGACGAAGGAGGAGATTGAGAAGCTGGGCGCAGCCCCTTAACCCCTACAGTGGTGGAGGCTACCGCCGGATGGCCTCCGTGACCTCAGCTGCGATTCATCGCCTCCGTGAAAAATGAAATTCTCCGTGGCCCTCCGTTTCTCCGTGGTTAAAATTAACTCACTGTGAAACAACAATTTACTATGGTGTTTTTTTCTTAAACCACGGAGAGACGGAGGGCCACGGAGAGCCAAGTGGCTGAAACACGGAGGCGCTGTCGCTTTGCGGAGGACACGGAGACCATCCGGGTGGTGAGCCATGCGCCTCGCCGACTTCTGGTCTAAAGCCCTCGCAGATTAAACAGATTAAACAGATCTGCTTAAATCTGCTGAATCTGCGAGGAAAATTAATCCATGCGGATTCAGCGGATTAAAACAAATCTGTTGGTAGGAAACCACGAAGGTCACAAAGGATTTCACGAAGACCACGAAGCAAATTCCCCTTAGCTCTTGCGTGGGGATTGGGCCGCAAGGCCACAAAGTCGCTGTCGCTCGAAAAGGTCACGAAGACCTGCTCCACAACCCTGACAGAAACCCGAGCCGGATGGCCTCCGTGACCTCAGCTGCGATTCATCGCCTCCGTGGAAAAATGTAAATTCTCCGTGGCCCTCCGTTTCTCCGTGGTTAAAATTAACTCACTGTGAAACAACAATTTACCATGGTGTTTTTTCTTAAACCACGGAGAGACGGAGGAACACGGAGAGCCAAGTGGCTGAGGCACGGAGGCGCTGTCGCTTTGCGGAGGACACAGAGGCCATCTGGATGGTGAGCCCATTGAATAAATCAAATTTAAATGGATATGTCAAAAATAGAAATATCGGTGATAATACCTGTCTACGGGGTGGAGAAGTTTATTGAGAAGGGGGCTGAGGCGCTGATGGGGCAGACGATGAGGGATGGGGTGGAATTTATTTTTGTCAATGACGCGACTAAGGACCGCAGCATCGAGCTGCTGCGCGAGGTAATCGCGAGGCATCCCGAGCGCGAGGGACAGGTGCGCATCATCGAGCATGAGCAAAATCAGGGGCTGCCCGCAGCCCGCAACACGGGGTTGGCTGAATCCCGAGGCGAATACATCTACCATTGCGACAGCGACGACTTTGTCGAGCCAGATGCGCTCGAGAAGATGCTCGCTTGCGCTCGCTCTAATGATGCCGACATCGTTTGGACTGACTGGTGGCTGTCATTCGCCGAAAAGGAGAGATACATGTCTCAGCCATCATACACCACGCCCATCGAGGCGCTGCGGGGGATGCTCAGCGGAGAGATGAAATACAATGTATGGAATAAGCTATGCCGCCGCTCGCTCTACGGCGAGGATATACGTTTTCCGGCTGGGCACGGCATGGGCGAGGATATGACAATGATGATGCTCTTCGCTCGTGCTGTGCGCGTGGCGCATCTGCCCGAGGCGCTGTACCACTATGTCAAGCTCAACACTGGGGCTTTCTCGATGACAAAGAAGCCGAGCCATCTGGTTGATTTGAAATACAATGTGGCTCGCACCGAGGAGTTTATGCGACGCGAACTGGGCAACCAGGTCGATGATGAGATAGCATTTATGAAGCTTGAGGCTAAGTGGCCGATGCTGATCAGCGACGCTGACGGGCGTCGCGCTTGGCGCGAGCTGTGGCCGGAGGCCAACGCCTACATCGGGCGCAATCGGCGCTGGAGCGCCCGCACTCGCTGGGTGCAACTGGCCGCGGCCAGCGGCCTGATGTTCGTCCCAGCCCTTTACGGCTGGCTCATCAACAAGGTGGTGTACGGGAAATTGTATAGGTAAAGCGCGGCCCGGCCCCCTAACCCCCACAGCGGGGGAAGGCTACCGCCGGTTGGGGGAGCCCCATCAGAAACCCCAAGTGAAGGGCTGCGTAAGCGTGGGGGGGCCCAGGCGCCCTCGCGGGCCCGGTCAGGCGATGGTAATTTTAGGCTCGCAGATTCAGCGGATTGCACAGATCTGTTTAATCTGTTTAATCTGCGAGGAAAAATTAATCCATGCGGATTCAGCGGATTAAAACTAATCTGATAGTAGGAAACCACGAAGGTCACAAAGGATTTCAGGAAGACCACGAAGATTTATTCGTTTCCTTAGCTCTTGCGTGGGGATTTGGCCGCAAGGCCACGAAGTCGCTGTCGCTCGAAAAGGTCACGAAGACCTGCTACACAACCCCATCAGAAATCTGGAGCGGGGATGAGGAGCGGAGAGGTAGACCGGAGCCACCACTTCAGTGGTGGGATAAATAGGGCTGTTGAAGAGATAAATACCATCCACCACTGAAGTGGTGGCTCCAGCCTACCGGATCGCATCGGGTTGTTGATGGTGGGAATTGCCATCGCCTGATGGGCGCGGTCAGAGACCATTAGAGGTGCGTTGTTGGTGGCGATACACAGATGACACAGATGATACACAGATTTCCCTCGATGGCGTTAAAATTTCATAGAGAGCCATAGGCTCTGACAGATTCCACAGACCATCCGGATGGCATCTGTGACATCTGTCGGCGCTTTGCGCCTCTAAGGAATTGATTCCCCAGGCGTGGTTTCTGTATATCATCTGTGTAATCTGTGTATCGGGGCAACAACGCACCACTAATGGTCAAAGACACGCGCCTCCACCAACAACGTTGATGCGTTGCTCCATAAAGTATTTGGTAGTAAAAAGATATGAAAGATTCGAGTAAGAACCCGAACGCGGATGGCAGCACCCCCGCTGCGAGGGCTGGGGGGCTTAAAATAGTATATTGCATACCTGGGCTGTATAATTCGGCGGGGATGGAGAGGGTGGTTATTCAGAAGGCTAACTGGCTGCAGAGCAATGGCTATGAGGTGACTATTGTCACCTCAGACCAAATGGGCAGAAAGCCATTTTTTGCCCTCAATGAGGGCATCAAGACATACGACCTCAGCATCAACTACGAAGCCACAAATGGCAAAAACATACTGGTTAAAACCCTTGGCTATCTGCAAAAGACACGCCAACACAAGTGCCGCTTGCAGCGGCTGCTTGATGAGCTGCAGCCCGATGTAGTGATTTCGACCGGCGGGGTCGATGCATCAGCAGTAGCTGCCACACGAGGCCGATGGCGGCTAGTGCAAGAGATACACTTCTCGCGATTTAAGCATCTCGAATACGGCCGCAGAGGTATTTGGGCGCTCGCCGACAAGGTGATGAGCCGCAAGAGCGCAAAGTTGGCATCGCGATTTGACAAGATGGTGGTGCTAACCCACGAAGATGCGGGATATTGGCAAGGACTGCAGAATCTTGAGGCGATCCCCAATCCGCGCACATTCACCTCGGATAGAGTTGCGCCACTTGATGCAAAAGTGGCCGTGGCTGTGGGGCGTTATAATTATCAAAAGGGCTTTGACCGCTTAATCGAGGCTTGGGCAATTGCCAGCAAGAAACATCCCGATTGGATGTTGCGCATTGTTGGTCAAGGCGAAGAAGAAGAAAACCTTCGCAGTCAAGCTCGCGCCCTCGGCGTGGAGGATAAGATTGAGTTTGCCACCAATCGGCCCAACATGGTGGAGGTTTATCTCGGAGCCTCGATATTTGTGCTATCCTCACGCTACGAGGGATTGCCAATGGTGATGCTCGAGGCACAGGAGTATGGGTTGCCTATGGTAGCTTTTGACTGCAAATGTGGTCCAAAAGATCTGATTGATGATGGCGATAATGGATTGCTGGTACCAAATGGCGATATCAAGGGTCTTGCTGCTGCGCTTGAAAGGCTGATGGCTGATGCCTCGCTCAGAAAAGCCATGGGCCGCAAGGCGCGAGAGCGCTCTGGCGAATTTGACGAAGACAAGATAATGAAGATGTGGGTAAAAATTTTAGAGACCCCGGCCCCCTAACTCCCGCAGTGGGGGAAGGATACCGCCTGCTGAGGGAACCCTATTTGAATAATATGAAAACAATAGTATTTTCTGGGATAAGCATACATAAGGGAGGGACGCTGAAGATATTCAAGGAGTGCCTGAGCGAGGCCGCGAGGCTGCTGACACCAGAATATCGGGTGATAGCCCTTGTGCATGATGCCAAGCTATATGATGCTCCCGGAGTGGAGATGGTAGAAATCCCCGAGGCTTCGAATCACTGGCTGAAAAGACTAAGATGGGAGTTCAAGGAATTTGACCGACTGGCTCAGGATTGGGGCGAGATTGAGTTATGGTTCTCAATTCATGACACTACTCCTAAAGTCAAAGCTCGGCGACAAGTGGTGTATTGCCAAACATCGTTCCCATTTATGCGCGTCAGACCACGCGATTGGCTCTACGACCCAAAGATACCTTTGCTTTGCCTGATGGCTAAGCATGCCTATAAGCAAAATGCGCGACAAAACCAGCATGTGGTGGTGCAAACGCATTGGCTCAAAGAGGCATTTGCTCGGTTGCTCGGGGTGGAGAGGGAGAAATTTATTGTCTTCCCCCCGCAGGTGAAAGGGACGGAGATAGGGGAGGCTCGCTCACAAGGCGAGTTCGTGCTCTTCTATCCAGCTTTTCCGGATTCACATAAAAATTTTGAATTGCTATGTCAGGCAGCGCGTTTGCTTGAGGATAAGGTTGGGTCTGGACGATTCAAAGTTGTGATAACTATCGACGGCACCGAGAATCGGTATGCACGATGGTTGCATAAACGATGGGGAGATGTCAAGTCGATAGACTTTGCTGGGCTGCAGGATCGAGAGGGAATGCAACGACTATATTCCCAGGCCAATGCTCTGGTATTTCCATCGAGAGTAGAGACATGGGGGTTGCCCATCAGCGAATTTTTGGCCACGGGGAGGCTGATGCTTTTGGCTGATGCGCCGTATGCGCATGAGGCCTCGGCTGGAGCCGAGAATGTGCGCTTCTTCGACATGGAGGATGCCACCGCACTGGCTCAGGCCATGGAGGAGGCTCTGAATGGAGCGCAAGGACACCCGAATCCCCCAATCCCCTACGATGATGTAAGGGTGAGCAGTTGGGGAGAATTGTTTGAGAAGATACTTGGCACAGCCCCCTAACCCCCTAAAGGGGGAAGGCTACCGCCTGCTGGGGGCCCAAATGGGTTGTGGAGGGCCTCCGAGACCACCGCTAAGCGACAGCGCCTCCGTGAAAATGAAAATTCTCCGTGCTTCTCCGTTTCTCCGTGGTAAAAAATTTAGAATCTGTGGTTTAACCATGGTGTTTTTTCTAAACCACGGAGGGACGGAGGGATACGGAGAGCCAAGTGGCAAGCACGGAGGCGATAAATCGCAGCTGAGGACACGGAGGCCATGCGGATACGTGGACTGGGTCCGCGAGGGTGCCTGGGCCCCCACTGCCCAGCGCCGGGGCGGCGCGGCCACACTAGGGTAGCCGTTGGATTAGGGCGCGGGGGACGTTTTGGAGGGTGAAGGAGAGGCCGAGGTTGGGGAAGGTGACTGAGTAGGTTGAGTTGGGCTTGACCTTGGCGATGACGGCTTCGTAGTCTTCGTAGCCGGGCGAGACGATGCGCACTCGCTCCTGCTCGTGCAGTGGCGACAGGTCGATGGCCTCGACGATGTCCTCGTCCTGCAGCATCAGTTCGGCCTCAGAGCCGCGCAGGTTGTCGAGCATCAGCTTGAGGGTGTACACCTCGTGCGAGGGGATGGCCACATACTCGCGCAGTCCGCCTTCGCGGCGCGATAGCACCGACACGCGAGGCACCTTGCGCGCAATCGTCTGTATTTCGCTCAGATAGCAATGGACAAACAGATAGCGGCGCAGCACCTTGCCGGGGTCTTGCAGCTTCTGCCCCTTGAGCTTGGCCATCTTGACATTGGCGGTGTTGGGATAGTAAAAATCTTCGGATCGCGCAGCGATGCCCGGCAGCACCGGCGGGTCGGAAGTGAGGATTTCCTCGCATTTCTCCTTGGCCCAGCCGCGATGCACGTATAGGCAGTACCATTGCTTTTTGTACTTATTGTACGCCTGATTCATGCGCTTGACTACCATGCGGATGGCCTCGGCCAGCTGAGGCGAAGCCACGGCGCCGGGGTGTCGGCGCAACTCGAGCATCTCGAGGATGGCCTGGTCTGAGATACCGATATCCTTGGCGAAGCGGAGCCAGTCGGAGAACACCGACTGCGACTTGTATAGGTCGATGTCGAGGGCCTCGAGGGCGCGTGTGATGGTGGCTGGCGAGCGAGGCGCGGTCTCGCGGCCCTGCAGCAGGGCATTGTAGACTGTCGGCGACAGCTCAATGTCGATGCCGGCCCACGGCAGATGCAGTCGCGGAGGGTCGGACTTGATGGCCTCGGGGGCGAGGGCGAAAAATTCGTCGAGTTCGAGCCCACCGCAGTACATGCACAGCAGGTACAGATCGATGGCTCCGACCACGAGTTGACCGTCGCGGAACGCGCTCTTGGCGCGGGCGAGCTGAGTGAGTTGGGCTGTGACGCGGCTTGCCTCCTCGATGCCTTGGCGGCGCGAGAACTCTGGCAGGGCGTGGAAATAGTCGATATTGGGGAGGTAGCCGTAGCGGATGCAACGGTTTACGACTTTGCGGATGCACTTGATGTATCGGTTGGCCCAGCGCTGGCGCTCGGCGGCAGTGGGGGCGGAGGCGAGGTTGCGCGACTTGTTTGACTGGTATGTGTCTTTGACGTACTGGTAATAGGCTGGCAGCCAGTCGGGTTGGGCGATGGCGATGATGTCGGTGTCGAGCGTCTCGCCGCGTGCGGCGAGGAAGGCGGCGAGGCTGGCGCGGGCCAGGCCGAGGTCGCCCTGGTCGCCGGGGGGCGTAGAGCGCCGAATGGCGCTGGGCCATGCTCATATCGAAGATTTCACTCCAATTCATGTGGGTGTGTGTTAGTGTCGTGCAAAATTACCGATTTTTTTTGAAATATAAAAAAAATCAGCCCCCTTGGGACTGACAAGAGACTTAACCACGAAGGGCTCGAAGGCCATGCGGATACGTCATTTGGGTTTCTAGTGGGGTTGAGGAGCAGGTCTTCGTGACCTTTTCGAGCGACAGCGACTTCGTGGCCTTGCCTCGGTACCAGAAAAATCTTCGTTGACTTCGTGAAATCCTTCGTGAACTTCGTGGTTAGAAAAATTAGTTAGAATGACTGTTTTGGATGAGGCAGCGAGGCTGCTGGAGGAGGGGAGGCAGGTGATGATACCGGTGAGCGGGGTCAGCATGAGGCCTTGGCTCAGGCCGGGATTGGACCTGGTGACGCTTGCGCCGCCGGAGGCGGAGGCTATGCGCGTGGGCGCGATCGTGCTGGCGCGGTACACGGCGGAGCATCCCTACGTGATGCACCGCATCGTGGCTGTCGACGGCGAGGAGCTGACGCTGATGGGCGATGGCAACATACAGGCGCGCGAGCGCGTGCGGCGCGCCGACGTGGTGGGAGTGGCGATCTCGGCCGAGCGGCGAGGGTGCCAGCGACGCCTCGACACCGCCGCAGAGCGGCGCAAAGGGCGCCTCTGGCTGGCCCTCAGGCCTCTGCGGCGCTACATCCTCTACGTCCTGAAAAAGGTGGATAGGTATAAACCAACAGGGGCTATGTTGTTTTAGCACGGAGGCCACTGAGATTCACGGAGTTCACGGAGATTCTCCTTTCCCTTTGATAATACGATTCTGGGTTCGGTCACAGAGACCGCTGAAGCGGTGTCAGAGGTCTCGGAGTGTGGACGGCCTCCCTTGGATTCTGGACCAGCGAGGTGCTAGGCCCTCCACCGCAGCTTTTCCTCGCACTCAGTGACCTCTTCTGCGGCCTTGCCGCCTTCGTGACCGATTTCAGAACGCAAACAGAGCATAAAAAAGGAAAGTCTCCGTGAACTCCGTGAATCTCTGTGGCCTCCGTGTTTAGGAATTATTTGGGTGGATGGAGGAATTTTTGGTTTATTTGGTGGGAGAAGGAAATTTTTTGGTGGAAAATTTAATGTGGATTAAGAAAAAAGTTGTAAATTTGCGAATCTCAACCTTAAAGGCCCCAAGAGAGGGGCGCACCGGGAGGGACTGACCCATGAAACCATACCACCACAATAGTCATGCATATAGGTAACCAGATTCACAAAGTTGTAAAAGAAAAGGGTATACGGGTCAATTGGTTGGCAGATCAGATTTGCTGTACCCGGCCGCACTTATACAAAATTTTTCGCACCGCCAGCATCGACACCGGGATGCTCGCGCGGATTAGCAAAGCACTCAACCATGATTTCTTCGAGGATCTCAGCTGCGAATGGCAAGAAGAATCGCAAAGCCCTGAAAATCAAGATGTTGCAGATGGGGGGGGTAATTATGAGCCTCTTCCTGACGCCTATCTGGGCGATGAATGACACCAGGGATTGCCTCACCAAACCGCGGATTGCACGGATTACACGGATAGTAGCCACAAGGGCTTCCGTGAAATCCGTGCAATCCGTGGTTTTGTGGGTATGGGCATAAAAAAATTGATTGTCTCTCGACAACCAATCTTAGTTAACCTTAAATCTAATACCATGAAAAACACGTTGCAAAGTTACGGATTTTTCTTGGGATTACCAAGCAATATATTAGAAAATATCACTCAATTTGCAATTTTTTAAACATTTTGGTGGGATTTGGGGTGGAAAAGTGATAAATTGATTAAAAACGACCCCTTTGGGGGCTCAGAGAAGGGGAAACACGAAGTACACGAAGGGTGGCACGAAGTTCACGAAGGGTTTCTTGCTTTTGCTCTTGAGTGGGGAGTAATCCCAAGGCCACAAAGCCGCTGAGGCTTAGCGTAGTTCACGAAGGCCATACGGATACGAAATTAGTATCGGCTGATGGGCGCGGTCAGAGACACGCGCCACCACCAACAACGACGCTTCAGGTTGCTGACCGGGCCCGCGAGGGCGCTGGGCCCACCACGCTAACGCAATACGCCGCTTCGGGTTATTGGTGGGGCTGTGGAGCAGGTCTTCGTGACCTTTTAGAGCGATAGCGACTTCGTGGCCTTGCCGCCTTCCCATCAGAAAAAATCTTCGTGATCTTCGTGAAACCTTCGTGCACTTCGTGGTTAAGCTTCTATTTTGCGTTGTGTATAACAATTGGGGGAATTAGGTGTTAATAGGATATGGGAAGACGAGACGACATAGGCATCGGGCGGCGCATCTCGGATAGGGAGGCTATTGGGATTGCGCGGCATGTGACTTGGGTGGGATTTTGGTGCAACGCCGCTCTGGGCGGCGCCAAGGTCGCCGCGGGCATCGTGGGTCGAAGCGGCGCTCTGGTAGCCGACGGCATACATTCATTTTCTGACTTCATAAGCGACATCCTGGTGCTGGTGATGGTTGGCATCGCCCGGCGCAAACCCGATAGGGGCCACGAGTTCGGCCATGGCCGCTACGAGACCATGGCCACCATCCTGTTGTCCTTGGCCCTGCTCATCGTAGCCATCGGTATCGCTGTCGACGCCGGCGACAAGATAATGGCAGTAATCAACGGCCGCACCCTACCCGAGCCCGGCATGATTGCCCTCATCATCTGCGCCGCCTCGATAGCCGTCAAGGAGTGGCTATACCACTACACGCGCCGCGCTGGCCAACGGATACACTCCGAGGCCGTTATCGCCAATGCTTGGCATCACCGCAGCGACGCCTTCTCATCGATTGCCACGCTGATAGGCGTAGCCGGAGCTATGTTTCTGGGCAAGGAGTGGCGAGTGCTCGACCCATTGGCTGCCCTGATAGTAGCCATCTTCATCGCCATACTCAGCATCAGGATGGCTGGCCCCTCGATGAGTCAGCTTTTGGGCCGTTCGCTGCCAGCAGAACAGCAAGAGCATATCAAGAAAGTGCTGGCATCTACAGCCGGAATCATCACCTACCACCATCTGCGCACCGCCTCCTCGGGCGCCGATGTGATCGTCGACGTGCATATCAAGGTCAACGGCTGCCTGACAGTAAACGATGCCCATGAAATCGCCTCAGAGGCTGAGAGGCGAATCCATGGGCTGTATCCGGATGTGAATGTGATGGTCAGCACCCACATCGAGCCTTATAAAGGCGAGAAGATTCATCACGACGGCTCATGCAGCGACTGAGAGGCTCAGCGCACAGCGATGACCTCGATCTCAACGCGTGCCCCCTTGGGCAGGTCCTTGACGGCGACGGCCGAACGAGCCGGGAAGGGCTCGGTGAAGTAGAGCGAGTAGACCTCGTTCATGGGACCGAATTCGGCCATGTCGGCGAGGAATACCAGAGTCTTAACTACATTTTCCATGCCGAGACCGGCAGCGGTGAGGATAGCCTTGACGTTTTCGAGCGACTGGGCTGTCTGTTCGCGTATGCCCTCAGGCATTTCGTTTGTGGCGGGGTCGATGGGGAGTTGGCCGGAGGTGTAGACAAATGCGCCGGCATCGATGGCTTGGCTGTAGGGACCGATGGCACTGGGAGCCGCGGGGGTTACAATTGGATGCTTCATGATAGTTATAAGTTATGAGTTATTAGTTATGAGTTATTAGTTATGAGTTATGATATGCTTGAGGAAATTTTTTGATACGTTACTAGAGAGCCGTGCTACGCACTCTTCTTAGGAGGAAGAGAATTGTTCCCCCCCACATTCCGTGCTACGCACTCCATGTGGGGC
>JAJBUH010000197.1 GCA_020860445.1 Bacteroidales bacterium
TCCCATGACTGAATCTGTGTAAATCTGTGTAAATCTGTGGTTAGTTTCCGACATTAAATTTTATTTTAAAATTGTGTTTTACTTTATCTTACAGTTTTATGTATATCTTATTGCGGTAGAGCCAGTAGCCGACTGCCCAGATGGCGCAGACAAATAGGAGGGAGTAGGTGGCTGATGCCAACTTTGGGTCGGGGAGGCCAGCCTCGATGAAGCCGTAGATGGCGCGTTTTGCGCCAGATGCTGAGAGGAGGATAGCTGCCACTTCGGCCAGTACATACAGAAACAGCGGATTGACACCGAACACGTCAAACGGCCAGAAACCGCGCTTGCGACCCTTGATATCGGCGATATAGGCGATTGCCACCAGAGTCATTGCTGCCAGAGCGCAGCTCACCAGCACATACGATGGCGACCAGATACGCTTGTTGATAGGCAGGATGACTGCGATAGCCAAGCCCACCAGCAACATGCCAAATCCAATCACCATGATGCGTAGCATCTTGGCATCGATGTTGGCGCTGTGGGCCATAAGCATCCTGCCGCAACAGAAACCTATCAGAGTGTGAGCCAGCGCGCTGAGATTGCTCATCAAGCCCTCGGGGTCGACCGGCTGCTTGGTGTATAGATGGGCCTCACCGAGCAGGGCGCGGTCAAACCGCACCAGGATATTGTCTATCTCGTTGACAAATCCGTTGCCGGCGAGCAGTATCCAGCCGTAAAGCACCAATAGGCATACGATGATGGCCTCGATGTCCTTCTTACCGCAACTTAGAGCAATTACTGAGGTGAGAAAATAGCATACGGCAATGCGCGGCAGCACACCAGTGAGACGCAGGGTGGCCAAGGGTAGGAAGTCAGCCTTGACAATATGTTCGAGCCAGTGGATGGCCCATCCGATAAGCAGAATCAGCACTGTGCGCTTCAGAATCTTCATGGCTATGGGTTGCGACCATTGGAAACCTTTCTTGCCCAGCGAGATATAGGTAGAGATGCCCACGATGAAGAGGAACGTGGGGAATACCATATCGCAGAGCGTCAGGCCGTTCCAGACTGAGTGCTGCAGGAATGAGTAGGATTCTGGTCCTCCGGCATTGTTGACGATGATCGTCGCGGCGACAGTGAGGCCGCGCAGCACGTCAAGCGAGTACAGGCGCGCCGACTTGCTTTGGGCTTTTGCTTTTGGCGCGGCCGCGCTGCGCGATATTGAGGCAGATTGGGCAGGCATGGGGTGGGAGAGATTAGTTGGCGAATGCTTGTTTGAATACCTCTTGGGCCACAGCTATTGGGTCGCCTTCGGCCACGGCCGAATAGGGATTGCGAGCCAGGGTCCAGGGTTCTTCGATGGCGTAATAGTCAATCGGGTCAGCCACTTTGCGAGTGTCAAACTCCTGGTCGAGCGAATTGAAGAATGCTTGCCAGCGAGGATAGTAGAAGTCACGCAGCAGCCCGCTCCATTCCTTGTGGGCGTAGTCGCGGAGTTTTCCCGTATCGGCCGCGGTGCGGTTGCCCCAGGTGGTCACTTGCACTCGGGCATTCCACTCATACAGGGCTTTTTCCTCCGGGGTATCGCCAGCGCGCAGTGCGTAGTCGATCCAGGTGCCCACCTTGAACTCGGGCCGAGTAGCCAACAGTCGGTCTTGCAGTTTGATCAGCTGGAGGAATTTCTGCGAGTTGCGCTTGAATCCTTGGCGGTCAAAAGCCTTGTAGTCGGCGATAGCGTGCTGGTACACACGGCGCCCGAGGTCAGAGATACTCTGGCGCACGATATCGACCAGGTCATATTCAAAATTATTGTTGCCGCGATAATCCTCAGCGGCTTGGAGCATCAGGCGAGCTGCTTGCTCGGTGGCAGTGGGGTCATAGTAATTCTGCATCTTTGACCATGATGAGGCTTGGAAGTTGTCGAGGTTTGGACGGCAGCAGAATATCGATTCGTGGGTGCCTTGCTGGTTGTTGCCGCGAGGGCAGTTGTAAATAGAGTTGGATAGCACCGACCAGGCCTCCTGGGCTTTGTCGTTGCTTTTGCCGTAGCGAGCGGTGACATAGCCGGGAAGCCAGTCCTCCTTCTTAAACTCAGCCGGACGCCAAGGCAATTCGCTCATCAATTCAAACATCACTGGATTGTTGAGGCTCCCCTCTTGCGAGAAGCCTATGCCGGCGATATGAGCGGCCAGCGGGTCGGTCTTGGTGAGGTAGAAATTCTCAAGCAGCTGGTCCATGCGGCCGTGGAGGCCCACATTGCCGCCGAAATTCTCGAGCATGCAGAATAGCCATTGGTGTTTGCCGTACCCTTGTTCGCGCTGCCACAGCGATGGCATACCCCACATGGGACGGCACTCGCTGAATAGGTCGAGGATTATCAGGTCGCCTTGGTCGAGGCCCTGGATCATCTCGTCGCGCGGATTCTCAGTCCAACCTTGCACTACCCATTTGGCCTTGGGAGCGTGGCGCTTCATCTCGGCCATGATGGCCTTGCCAGCAGCGTCAAAGTCTACGCCCTCGGCGTTGGAGAGTTCGTGGAACGGGTCCATCGAGTAGAAATCGGCCTTGCCAAAGAGTTTTTCTTGTTCCTCATAGAATATGCGGGCAATCTCGGAATATCTCGCGTCCGTGGGTTGGAGAAAAGCCGGACGCTGGTAGCCATTCCACAGCTTTGCGGCTTTGGTGAGGTTTAGACCGAGTTTCTCGTCAGCATCGTGAGGCATCATGCCACAATAGCCAGGAAGCACTGGGCGGATGCCATATTCCGCCATTCGAGCCAGAATCTTCTTTTGCAAGTCCTCCTGGCGAGCGTACCAAGAGTCGGGATTCGGTCCGCCCCAACCCTCAAGATTGTTCATGGCCCACCAAGCCATAAAGGCCGGACCCGAGATGAACTGGTTGACCTCATCATCTGTATACCCAAGGCGCAGCAACATATTGCGGTACACGCACTCGAGGCCCACGGCGGCGAGAGGCATATTCACGCCGTGCAGGGCCATCCAGTCGATTTCTTCTTCCCAGCGGTCCCAGTCCCAAAATGGCATGGTGTATGAGAAAGTGCAATAGTTGAAATCATAGCGCAGCTTGAGGCTCGTCTCGTGGCGCTCTGGGGTTGTCACTTGGGGCAGGGGAGTGGGCAGGGCGGCTTGCATCTGGTTCCAGCATAGTTGGATGCCGGCGTAATATTTAAGATACCAGTTTAGTCCAACGGCGGCGCACACCGGGTCGCTGGCCGTGATGGCAACTTTCTGGCCTTTTTGCGACAATTGGAAATAGTCGGTATCGCCGCTCTTCTTGATCGAGACGGCAAATTTCTTAGATGCCCCGGGGTCGATGCGCTCGAGCAGCCCATCGATGGGCGAGGCCGCACTGGCTGTGATGGTTACAGCTGCCATAATCCAGGCTATGGCTTTGTTGATAATTTTCATGGTGGGTATTGATTGGTATTATTTTAAAATGGGATATCGGTCATAAAATGGCCGAACACGGTAGCCGCCATCCGGAGAAGGAGCAGGCGGCCTATTTTTCATTTTTCACTTTTCATTTTTCATTAGGTCTTTGATGATGAGGCCGGCCAGGGTGAGGCCAAAGATGGCGGTGATGTGGCAGAGCGAGCCATTGTAAGCCACTTTGCCAAATTGCAATTCGTCGGGGCCCATAGGGCCGAGGTTGGGTAGCAGCTCGTCGCTGTACACGCATTTGAATTTGCGACGCGGCTTTTGGCCTGAGCGCTTGAACTTGTTGCGCAGGGCGCGAGCCAGGGGACAGCCCTTGACATCCCAAAACTCTGCCACCTTGACCTGGGTGGGATCCATCTTGAGTGCGGCTCCCATCGAGGAGAATAGCCGAGCCCGAGAGGCTGTGGCGGCAAGTATGAGGTTGGCTTTGTCAGAGAGCGAATCGATGGCATCAATCACATAGTCGTATTGGTCGAGGTCAAACGCCTCGGCGCTTTCTGGGGTGAATGGCTCTTGGATGGCTGTGACTTGGCACTCGGGGTGGACAGTGAGCATGCGCTCGCGCAGCACCTCGACCTTTGGGCGCCCCATAGTGTCGACGGTGGCCATGAGCTGGCGATTGATGTTGGATGGGGCCACGCGGTCGGGGTCGACGATGGTGATATGGCCGATGCCGGTGCGCGCCAAGCTCTCAGCGCACCAGCTGCCTACGCCTCCCACGCCGAAGATTATGACACGAGCATCCCTCAGGCGCTGCATGGTCTCCTCGCCCACAAGGCGCAGTGTGCGCGAAGCCATTTCGGGGTTTGATGATATTTCTGTGGCTGCATTCATATTGCAAATTTAACTATATTTTTCAAGAAAAGAGGTCGATTTTCCTCCATAATATCAGTTTTTTGAGAAAAAACAGAGAGGAAGTGAAAAAAATTCGTAATTTTGACCCGCGAATTGCAATGATAGACCAAAACAGACCGATATAAGACATGATTTCAGAATATTTGAATTTTACCGGGGTAGGTATAGCCGTTGCCACCTTTTTAATAATAGGCATGTTTCATCGGCTCATGTGCAAAAGTCCGTGGCTGAGGCTTAGCCAAAGATCACGGCGCAGC
>JAJBUH010000063.1 GCA_020860445.1 Bacteroidales bacterium
AGTTCGGAATAAAGATCGGATGGCACAATAACGTCAACTCACCGAGCGCTTACGAATATCGATGGAAGAGACAGAGAAAGGAAGATTCATAGAGAGTAGGTCAGAACGATGGAGCGGAAAGAGATTAAGCCTCTCGGAATAGGAATAGACTAATTTCAAATAGATACATAACATAAAGAGAGATGGTAGGGAATCCAGAGAGTCTATTGACCATGCTACCAAATCCTTGATGCCTTTGGAAGAATTGCATGACCGACAACAAAAGGCGATATTGTCAAACTCATCTCCCCCACCTTTTGAGCGAGGGAGTATATGGTCGGCCGAAAGGGGGCCACATTCAGAAATAGGGCTACCGCAATACCAACACTCATCCTGGGGTGCCGACATCTTCCAAAGATTGTTCTTATAGAGAGATGCGACATGAGCGCGCCCCTCCTTATAGGCTTTGAAGCGAGAGGAGCGCAGAGCGAAGCAACGGCGATCATAATGGCTAATGCCCATCTTGAGCGCTGCCATCAGCATATTAAGGGATGAATACACCCAAAGTAGGTATTCACCCCAGTTGTTGAATCTTGGACGTGCCATTAGTTCATGCTATTTTCGTATTCTTCTCGTGACAGTGAGAAATCTGGGTCAACTATTTTGACCTCATCGTAGGAGAGATCGTAGAGACGATAAGTCATAAGGTCTATCTGTTTCTCTTTGTCTATAGTGTTTGTAGAAGGATTTTGTGATTTATTGAAAAGTATAAAGTCTACTATTTCGACAAATCGTTTTTGTATCTCTTTACTAACAGCCGGGATGGGCAGCTGTTCATACAAGTAAGTTTGAATCTCAGGGAAGGCATCCTCTTTTTTGGTGGAAAATCTCTTTTTATAGAAAAAATCCAACAGTTTTGAGTTTAAAAGGGCAAGGATGTATTTGGGTTCAAATTTTGAGTCTTCAATTCGTATGCCATATACATTCTTGTTATAGCCATAGATTTTGTCAAGGGAAATAGTAGCCTCAAGACAAGAGTCCACTCTGCGAAGGAATAATAAATCCTTGTCAAAAAAACTCGATAATCTTCCGTATTCCTTATGAGAGTAAGGAAGGTAAGTAGACTCCCACAAAATGCTGTATTTCTTCATATCCTTTCCTATTAAGGCAGGGATACCCGTGGCCTGGGTTCTGAGGTAATTTTTAGAAGCCTCAGCACCTCTTTTTGACGAACTAATCTTCTCCAAAGTAGGATGATCGCCAAGGATTTTCATTAGTAAATCTCCAATAGATTTAGAGATACCCACAATCATTTCATGGTATTTGTTGGAATGACAGTAAGCAATATTAAGGTCCTCTAATCGTTGGAAGATAAGCTTGACATTATCGTACTTATAGACCTCAATTATTTCACCGTTCTTTCCTGGCTCGAGAATAGTGACAACATTCTCAGTTACCACTTCAAAAGGATTACAGAAAGCCAGTTTGCGAACTCGGATTTTATCCATGAAATATTTTCTCATATCTACATCATCAAAGTTTAATAAGTAAAACTTTGGGGTGATGTAGCATATTACACCCTTTGAATTTATAAGATTCTTAATGGCAGTTTCAAAGAAAATCTTATACAAATCCAAGTTCCAATTGTACATAGGATATTCGTCCTTCTTGGTTACCACATACGGTGGGTTGCCGATGACGATATCGAAGCCGCCGGCATCGAAGATATCGGAGAACCAAGTGTGCCAGAGGAAGAAATGCTGATTGGCAGAAGGATCGCCACCCTCCTCGTCAGATGGGAGGGTGATGTCATATTCATCAGAGAAGCGTACGCGTATCTGGTCTTTGATTCGATTGAGTTGCGGACCACTCTTTGAGTGGTCGGAATTCTGATAGTAACTCTTAATATCATCTTGGAGCAACTTGCGTTTTTCGGCATAATAGTCTAAGGTGCCAGGAGTCTTGCCGTAGACCAGTTTGCTCAGGTCGCGACCACGGTAGCTCTCAAGTAGAGAGTTCCCTTGCATGATTTTGAAATGCAAGTTGGGCAGGGGACGAGGCTCCGTCTCGTCAACAATCATAGCAAGCCAGAAACGCAAGCGCGCGATATCCACTGCGCCTTTCTCCAAGTCTACACCATAGATGTTATTCTCCATTATATGACGCTTCATCACTGACGTATCAGTTTCTGCCTTCATAGCGATGTAGAGTTTTGATAGCAGATTTACCATACCCATCGGGAAGGCACCCGAACCAATAGCTGGGTCACATATCTTGACGTCAATCAACTTTTTACGCAACTTCTTACGTTGCTCCTGATTTAGCAAATCCCCATTTAACGTCTCCACAAATTCGCGAATCAGTGGATGAGCCTCTTTGACATAACCATTACACAGATAGGCAATGATAGCCTCGCGACACATGTAGTCGACAATGAACTTGGGAGTATAGAAGGCGCCTTTCTCCTTATTATCCTCGAGCAGGCTTTCAAAGATACGGCCCAGCATCTCTGGGTCGATGCCAATTTCTGAATCCTCGGCATCGTTCTCATCGATGGTGAAATTGTATCGGTTGAGGAACTCAAACAGCCGTTGGAACAAGCCGCGAGGAAAAACGCATGTGCGAATGTCAATCTCCTCTTGTGCAAACAAACCGCCATTGAGATAAGGGATCTCCTCCCATCCAGGCAACGTCTGCGCCTCTGGTCCACGCTTTGATTTCTCCTCATTGAGCACATAGAAGAACAGTGGCTCAAGCACCTTGTCAAGATAATCATCTTTGAGTTGCGAATTGGTCCACAAGTCTTGCATATAGCTATAGTTGCCTGCAAGCCATCCCTTGCGCTGCAAGAAATAGAGGAATACTATACGGCCAAACATCTTCTTGACATAATCGCGAGCCAACTTCTTATCACTATCAAAGGTAGTGACAAACTGTGGGTTAGGCTCTTGTAATTGGTGCTCCTCCCATTTGCCGGCTACCTTCTCATAACGGCAACCAGTGATGAACTGTACGAAATCAGCGTAAAGCTCCCGATATTTATCAAAGAATTCCTTGCTGAGGGCCTCAACCGAGAAAGCCTCGACAATATCCTCATCGTTTCGCTCGGTCAATGCCAGCTCTTCGAATCGCTCGGCAGCAGTCCACCCATTATAATCCTTGCCGAATACGTAAGTGAATCGCTTTGGAGCAGTAGTATTGGCCAAGGTATCCTCTTTGTAGGCATAAGAGAATCGCCAAGGCTTATCCTTGACATCCTCATAATGGAAAACTATCAGGATATGAGAATAAGCTTGCACTATAGCACGTATCAGCATCTGGATATTGACACGCGAGCGCTCAATATTGATACGATCCGAGAGCGTCACATCGAGCAACACGATGTTGTTGGCATTTACTGTTGAAATATCAGCGATGTATCTGAGGCTCACAATGCCAGCATTGTCGCATCGGATATTGTATTCATCATACAAGTTCCGGTCGACGGTATTGATGTCATTGCCGAACACAGGCACCACAACCTCAGATAGGAAGTGCTCCACACCGGGGTAGTCTTGATTGAATAATTTATGCAGTCGTTCCTTCATTTCCATGATCAGCGGTTTTGTCGATTCGGAAAATTGCGAGTTTTGCTTCGCCTCGCTTAGCTGTGGCCTGGGCTCCTATATGGGCAAATGCTTTGGTCAGCAGCTCGTTAATCTCTGAATCCCATCCAAATAGTGATGGGTTGGCTGGGTCAATCTTAAGGATATTTCTGATTACGAATTGGTCGTTGTTGCGAGCTCTTACCTCAAGTTGTTTCAGCAAAACTTTTGATTCTGTCGATAGAGAGCATTGCTTACGGATTTCGCTGATATGTTTGAGCGCTTGGGTAATCCGCTTGCTTGAGTCCTGTTGAGTGATATAGTGAGCCACATGGGTATTGTAAGCCCTACGCGCTATTTCCGCTAACTCGTTATCTCCTAATTCGGTAGACAGATATTGGGCCTTAGGTGCACATTTCAGCCCCTCCATTGTTGACAAGGATGAGATAATAGAAGCTTTCTGAGCAGAGTGGTCTATGGATACTGATATGTAACTTTGGGTGGAATCAGTGAATACGAAGACAGCCTTTTCTCCAAGAGTTGCAGTCACGGTGCCACCCAAACTCTCTGGCTCTAAGCTGGCTATATATTGGTAGCGCTCAGGATGGGTCTTGTGATACTCTTTCAATTCAATGATGTAGGGGCCGAATGGCGATTCATCTCCATCGGTCAGGTCTTGCAGTTCATGCTCGCGCAATTCCTCTCGTTCGCTAAACACCTTGTTGTCCTCGCCCAGTATCTCATGGAATGATTGCAATTTGGCGTAAGCCTTCTCGATAAAGCGTATTTGGCTGTTACCCTCCTCAGAGGGGAAGAAGTTGAAGACATGCACATAATCCTCGACCGAACCAATGCGGTTGACGCGGCCAATGCGTTGCATCAGCCTGGTTGCATTCCATGGAGCATCGTAATTGAGCACAACATTGGCGCGGTGCAGATTGACACCTTCGGCAAGGACTTCGGTGGTGACTATGACATTATAATCATCTCGTTGCTGGTCGGCAGGGCAATTGGCATCGAAATTCTTCTCGATGGTGTCTTGCAGTTCATCGCGATTCTTTGATGTCACCTTCAGCACCCGGTAATCCTTATTCAAGGCACGAGCTATGGATTCCAAGGTGTCGATAGCCTCAGTGAAGATTACCAAGCGCGGCTTGTTCTTGCCCGATGGATTGTTGATATCTTTGGCGAATAGCTCGGGCTTGACTGCTTCTTTGAATCTGTCAAATTTGGGGTCATAAGTATTGGCATTCCAGCGATTGAGGAGTTTCTTGATCAATCGTTGGTCATTCTTGAGGTTGACCAGATATTCATCCTCAAAGTCTGTGCTGTGGAATCTGCGGTTGTTGCCCCCTTTCTTGGCAATAAAGTTATCCAGTGTCTGTGCGAAGCGTTGGAAGTCCCCGTCATTGTCTCGATGCAGTTTGTTGACATCTATGTCGGGGCAGATGTACACGCAATCGTGTTCGAGCATATCGATCATTACCTCGGTATAATAGAGGAGATTGCTAAGGGTTGACTTGAAAGCGGCCATGCTGCTCTCCAATCGCTTGACCAGCAGGATGCGCATTATGCGCTGCAGTCGCTGGGTGATGCTCGATACCGTGAGATTGCGCTTCTCGTATAGCTTGGTATGCTCACGATTGACAAATTGCGTGATGGCAGCATAGCGGTAAAAGCCGATATGCTTTTCTGGGTCGAACTGCTCACCAGCCGATGGAGGACAAATAGCTGTCGTGGTATCAAAAAACAGCTTTTGTAATTCATCGTCCATGTGGTATTCGAGCTTATGCGGCCCTTTGACCTCGGGGAATTTCAACAGCTCCGCATCCGTGGCATAGAATTTCTTGATGTCGGTGCGAGTGCGGCGCACAAGCAGGTCATTGAGTACGCAGCGACGTATGCGCTCTGACACTTCAGCTATTATCTGGCTCGCCTCCTGGCGTTGCTCTTCGGTGTCTTGGGCCATATTGCGGGCTTCGTTGAATCGTTTCTCAACCGAAGTGAAGAAACTGCTCAGTTTGCCCCCTTCCACTCCTGGCAATGTGCTGTTGTTGGAATTGCGTTGGAATAGGCAGATTTGGTTGTATAGGTCGCGTGGCGAGTTGTTTTGAGGGGTAGCAGAGAGCAAGCCTATAAATGGGGTAGGATTGATTAGTCCAATCAGTTCGTGGATGGCTTTGTGTTTCTGCGTACCAGAGTTGCGGAAACCATGGCTCTCATCGATGAGAATTAGGCCGTAGTCATTGGCTTGGAGATCTTCTATTTCATCGTCCTCGATATCAGTGTCGTCATCAATGTCGGTCAGTTTGGCCACACTGCCCGTAGTGACGAATGTTACGCATGGCTCGATTTGATTAAGGCTATTCTGATCAAAGGCTTGGATTGTCTTTATCCATCCGCTCTTTATCGCCGGAGGGGAGACGATTAGCACCTTCTGCGCGCGACCCAGCCTTTGGGCATTCTCCAAGAAATAGCGGATAAGCAATATGCCCACCACAGTTTTGCCCAAACCCACTACATCGCCAAGTAGGAAACCACCGTGAAGCTTCATTATTGAATAACACTGCTTCACAGCATCCAATTGATAATCAAGTGGATTGTATCCCTGAGGGAGATAGGTCTTCAGAATGGCTGACGTATTGGTGTCAATCATGTCGCCAAACTGGGTCTGTAAGTATTTGATGTATACCTCGTAGGGAGTCAAAGGTGCAGGTTTTTGCTCCTCTATTACCACCTTGGCGATAGGGGCTTTGCGCAGCACTTCCTCCAAGAAATACTGATTCCAAGGTTGGCTCAAGGCCCATTTCTCTTCAAACCAATAGTTGTGGCCCTTGTATTGCTCATCATCGTGTGGAACAAATTTCACTATCATGTGCGAGGCCTCGAGGAAGTTTAGTTCAGAATTTCCCCTTAGCCCCTTTTCTGTGAAATTGCTGCTACCGATTATGCCCCTTGATTCGGGCCCAAGGAATATGTAGGCCTTGGCGTGGAAGAATTGTTCCTCGCCATCCTTGTCTTCGTGATAGATGCGTATTCGTATCTTGGAATCTTCCTCGCTTGCCTGTATATGGTCTAAGAGCAAAGCGATAGAATCTTTGTATTCATCCTTTACCTCTAAATCGTGGACATCTCGCTTGATGCAATCTTCGGGGAAGGTTGCGCCAGCGTAAGTGGGATTCTTGAGTTGGTAAGCTCTGACGATAGGGTCAGTGCCAATCAGCAATTTCAGACGAGTGCCCTCGCGTGATAGGAAGTCTCGCAGCTCTGATGTGATGAGCGATAGGCCGGGAATATCCCAATAGCCAGTGGCAATCTTTATCTCTGCGCAAGCTGGGTCTTTGATCAATGCCTTGAGGGTATCGACCATCTTGAGATGCTCAGAATTGTCAATCAGGGTATTAGTCATGCCGCTAATATCCGACTGAATCCCGCATCGGCTCGATATGATTAATGATTGGCAAACCCCTTATAAAAAGAAACGTGGGATCCACAATTTGCTCGTCCCACTAACTGAGGCTTTTCCACGGCCCATCGGTCTAAGACGAGCAACGTAGAAGCCCACGTATGGCATATATACAGTCCCAAACGTGTACCCATAAGGGCACACGCAGGGCTATAAGCCAACCGTAAGCATCCTATCGCTGCTTATGCTCGAGACCGATTGTTATGTGGAAAATTTCAGTTAGTCAAGAACAAAGCGCAAAAAGACGCTCCATTATGTAAGGGTGCAGCAGAGGCCGCTGCCTCAACTGCACCGCAAAATTAATAAATTACTCCCAATTTTAATCGATATTCCAAAGAAAATTTTTTCAGACTATGAAATAGGGGAATACAAATTCGAAAGATTAAGGGAGGATTATTCAGTTGAGTATATAGGATTTTATGACTTTTCGGAGAAAAAAGCGGCTATTCACCGAAGATTCTTCGGTGAATAGCCGCTTTTTTCTCCGTAATGGGGATCTTTATTTGGGTAGGTTGAAGGCGCGGGTCATTTCGGCCATTTGCTCTTGGGTCATGCCGTCGGGCTCAAAGCCCATGTTGCGGGCAGCGATGTAGATGAGGGCCGACTTGTTGAGCACGTCCACTTGGTCAAAGGCTTGCATGATGTCGTTGTCGACGGCGAACACGCCGTGCTTCTCCCACATCACCACATCATAGTCGTCGAGCTCCTTGATGGTTGCCTCGGCGAGTTCGACCGAACCGGCCAATTTGTAGGGAATGATGCCCAAGCCGCGAGGACAGAAGGCCTTGGTCTCGGGAATCATGCTCCAGAGCAGGTTGGTAGCCACATCCTTCTCGAGATATTTCTTGCAGTGGGTCATAGCCACCAGCTCGATAGGATGGGTGTGGAGCGATGCCTTGTAGGGTGAACCCTTGGCAATCAGATGATTGTGCACGCTCAGGTGCGATGGCAGTTCCGAGGTGGGAGCCACGGGATTGTCGGCGATAATCTCGTAATGCTCGCAGTCGTCGAGGATGCGGATGATCGAGCCGTTGTCCATAGGCCAGCGAGCCAAGTCGCGCATGCGCTTGTTGGTGCCTTTGCAGTAGAAATAGCAGCCCTTGAGATGCGGCAGTTTTGCGCCGATGGGGCGAGGTTCTGAGATGGCCGGCATGCGGCGGATGTCATCATCGATATGCTCGGTGATGTTGACTGTGATGTTGCCGCCGTTGCGTTCGGCCCAGCCTTTTTGCCACAGGTAGCCAGCGACTTCGGCTACTTTGTCAACTTCGGCCTTGAGAGCCGGACGGTTTTCTAAGATTGATTTCATATTAGTTGGGGTAGGAAAGATGATACGATTAGGATTACGATGCCCACGATGAGCACCGCGATGGTTGAGCGCGAGCAGCCGCGCCACTCCTTGAGGATGATGCCCCAGACATTGGAGAATACCACGTTGAGGGCCATCAGGATACAGAACGACAGAGTGTAGAGCGTGGGCGAATCAGTGAGGAAGCCCTTGCCCAGAGCCAAGCCGAAGAATTGGCTATACCACAAGGCGCCGGCGAGAGCGCAAAACAACACATTGTTGACCCATACCGAGCCTTGGCTGTAATCGCCCCAGGTCATGTTCTTGCTATTTTGCGAGAAGCAGTAGATGGCGTTGGTGACAAAGCCGCCAAGGGTCACGAGCAAGGTGGCAGGCAGAGTAGCAAACATCGGGCTTGACCCCGGGAAACAGATGTCACTGCCGAAAGCCAGACCCACATTGAAGCAACCGCTCATAAATCCGGCGAGCAGCGCGATGGCTATGCCTTTGGGGAAGTTGAAATCCTTGACGGCGGCTTTCTTCTCCTCCTCGCTCAGGGTGCGCGACTTCATGGCTCCGGCTACGCCGATTACAGCGATGCCTATAAGGGTTACTACCACGCCGAGCAACACCGAGAATGTGAGGCTGCTCAGTGCATCCATCTCCGGGAAGAAGATGTTGAGGAATATCGGCCCCATCACTGTGCCGAGACCGGCGCAGGTGCCAAGGGCTATCGACTGGCCCAGAGCCACGCCGAGATAGCGCATCGACAGACCGAAGGTCAAGCCGCCTACGCCCCATAGCACTCCAAACAGCACCGTCATCCACAGCATGAACTGGTCAGCACCCACAAATAGTCCCCACAGCGACTGCCCCTCAGGCACAGCCAGTAGGGCTCCAAGCCAGGGGAAGGCTATCCACGCGAAGACGCCCTGCACAATCCAGTAGCTCTCCCAACTCCAAGATTTGATCTTGTTGATTGGAACGTAGCAACTCGACTGGCAGAAGGCGCCTATTGCGATGATCAGAAGTCCGATTAGAATCATCGCTTGGATGTAACCTCGACTTCGTATTTTTCAATTTCGGGGATGAACTCATCTCCCACTGGCACGCCGCAACGCATGCAGTACATGTCCCAGACAGCTTGCCAAGGCATAGCTTTAGCCTCCTCGAGCATGGCCAGGCGCTGGAAGCCGCGGCCATCGAGTTCCATCTCGCGGATGGTCTCAACTGGCTCGAGCATAGCACAGAGCATCGACTTTTGGGCTGCTCGGCTGCCAATCACATAGGCGCCGAGGCGGTTGATTGAGGCATCGAAATAGTCGAGGCCGAAATGCACGCGGCTGATAGCGTCGGCGCGCACTATCTCTTTGCATAGGTTCATGGTCGGGTCCTCCATGATGGTCACATGGTCGCTGTCCCAACGCACGCCACGGGTCACGTGCAGCATCAGTTCTGGCACATAGAGCAGCATCGACGATACCTTGTCGGCTGCATCCTCCAGAGGGTGATAGTGGCCAGTGTCGATGGTATAGATCTTCTGGTTTTGCACGCAGTAGCCAACCACGAACTCGAGCGAACCGCTGGTAAAGCTCTCAAGCCCTATGCCAAAGGTCTTGGATTCGAGGCAGTCCTTCATCCACTCATATTTGGTGGCGAAAATCTCATCAAGGCTCTCCTTGAAGAGCTTGCGGTACATGTATTTGTTGACGGTGATGTCCTTTGAGCCATCATGCACCCACAGATTCATGATGCAGGGGTCTTGCTGAGCCTTGCCGATAGCGTCGGCGATGGCGCGGCAGCGCTTGGTGTGCTCAATCCAGAAGTTGCGGATTTCCGGATTGGGATTCGAGAGCGACAGGTCGCCGCTCTTAGGGTGTGAGAAGGATGACGAGTTGAAGTCAAGCTTGATGTCATGCTCGAGAGCCCAGTCAATCCAGCTCTGGAAATGCTTAACCTCGATCCGGTCGCGGTCAACAAACTCTCCGCCAAAGTCGCCATAGATGGCGTGGAGATTGAGGCGATGGGTGCCGGGGATGAGCGAGAGGGCTTTGAGGATGTCGGCGCGGAGCTCTTCGATATTGCGAGCGCGGCCGGGATAGTTGCCGGTGGTCTGGATGCCGCCTGACAGGGCTCCTGCCTTAGGCTCGAAGCCGATTACATCGTCGGCCTGCCAGCAGTGGATTGACAGATGGAAATCATTCATGCGGTCGAGCACCCGGTCGGTGTCGATGCCTATGCTGGCATAGCGCTCTTTGGCAAGCGCGTAAGCTTGTTGAATCAGGGATTCTTTCATGGTCAGTTATCGTGTAGTTTGTAAATATTTCTGGTAAGCGGCGTCCCAAGTCTCTTGGTCGTGGGGCTGGTATTCAGTGGTTTCGACACCCTTAGCAATCTGGGCGCGCGATAGCCCGGCTTGCACTATCACATTGCCGAGGGCTGTGCACTCGGTGGGGCCAGCCACAACGCGTATGCCGCAAGCGTTGGCAGTGAATTGGTTGAGCATCTGGTTGCGCGAGCCTCCGCCGATGATATGCAGGGTGTGGATTGGGTAGGGAGTCATCTGGCGCAGCATGTCCATCACTTGGCGATAGCGCAGAGCCAGGCTCTCGTAGATGCAGCGGGTGATTTGTCCCTCGGTCTCCGGTACTGGCTGCCCCGTGGCTCGGCAATATTCTTGGATGGCCTTAGGCATCGACTTGGGATTGGCAAAGCATGGGTCGTCGGGGTTGATGAGCGAACGGAAGGGCTCGGCCTTTTCGGCCTCGGCGAGCAGATGGCCGTAGTCGGCATCTTTCCACTCGGCGCGGCAGCGCTCGAGCAGCCACATGCCGCAGATATTCTTCAGGAAGCGGATGTCGCGATGCACACCGCCCTCGTTGGTGAAGTTGAGCTTCTGGCTTTGTTCGGTGATGATAGGCTCAGCTACCTCGATGCCCATCAGGCTCCAGGTGCCGCTGCTCAGATAGGCAAACTCCTTGGTCTCGGCTGGCGTAGCTGCCACCGCCGATGCTGTATCGTGGCCGCCAACTGCCAATACTGGCACGGCTCCGAGGCCCGTAGCGCTTTGCACCTCGGGGGTTAGTTCGCCGACTGTTTCGCCGGGGTAAACCATGCGACCGAATTGGTCGAGCGTCAGGCCCACTGAGGCTAACAGTTCCTCATCGAGTTGGCGAGTGCGAGCATTCACAATCTGGCCAGTCGAGGCTATTGTATATTCTGTCACCATTTTGCCAGTAAGCAGATATACCAAGGCATCGGGCATGAACAGGAAGTAGCGTGCTGATCGGAAAGCAGAATTGTCATTGACACCGAGGGCGTAGAACTGAAACAGTGAATTGAAATTGATTACCTGTATGCCAGTCTTGTCATAGACCTTTTCGGCGGGGATGGTCTTGAATAGGCGCTCAGGCATGCCGTCAGTATGCGGGTCGCGATATGAGATGGGCAGACTCAGCAGGTTGCCATCGGCGCCCACCATCACGAAGTCGACGCCCCAGGTGTCGATGCCGATTGATTCTGGCTTGACGCCCATTTCGGCTACTTTCTTTAGTCCAACCAGGATGTTGCGGTACAGCTCGAAGATGTCCCAGTAATAGTGGCTGCCAGCTTGGATCAGATGGTTGGGAAATCGATTGATTTCCTGCATTTTCACCTTGTCGCCATCAACTGAGGCGAGGATTGTGCGACCCGATGTAGCGCCCAGGTCAACAGCGATATAATGCTTTTCCATTGGGGTGGGATGTTATAGAGATTACTTTACTACTACGCGCACACGGTCGATATTGGTGATTGGGGTATAGAGTTGGTCCTTGCCGTTGCGCTGGCTGGTGACGCGCAGGGCCACAAAGTAGGTACCGGGGGTGTTTTGGGCTACGGTCTCGCTATCGGGGAATGGAGTGACGTATTGGAAGAAGCGACCAGTGAAGTCCTTGGCCTTGGTGGGCAGGTAGAGCGAGAATTTTGTGCCGTTGTCAAAGCCGCCGTGGATGTAGCGGTGCTTTGAAGGCGAGGTACGCACCTCGTCGATGTCGATGTAGGGGTTTTTGAAGGCAGTGTCTTGCAGTTGGAGACTGTACTTTTTGCCTACAAGCTTGGCGTGGCTCTGCTGTGGGCAGCTCAGAGCCATCAGCAGGCACAAGATTCCTATAAGGTTGATTGATTTGTAATTCGCTTTCATGATAATGATTATTTATCGCCACAAAATTACTACCAATTTCCCTATAATCAGCTATAATAATTCACCTAAAATTGTACATTTGGTTTAATCTGACCATTTCCGTACAAATTTTGACGCAAATCTACCACTCCCTCAGGTCGCCTCGGAGAGGCGGTATTTGGTTAACCCCACCCAGCGGAGCGAAGCAACGCTGGGTGGGGATGCAAATGGCACCATCATCCTTTGCTATTCGCCTCGGAGAGGCGGTATTTTGACAAGAAGCAAAATACCGCCTCTCCGAGGCGAATAGTTTTTCTGCTGGCATCCATTCCCTACCCCAGCCAGCGTCGCTTCGCTCCGCTGACTGGGGTTAACCAAATACCGCCTCTCCGAGGCGACCGGCTATCGTAATTGGGAGGCTTACCCACTGACAAATGGATTTTTGCCGTGCCTCTGACACTAATCTATATGCATTCTATAGAATCCTCAAAGGCTTTTTGCAAATCTGCCTCATTATCAGCCTCATAATTCACTAAGTCGGGGACATTCTCGACCTTACCGAAATAACATTTGTCTGCATCGGAGTAGGAGGCAGAACCTATGAAACCTTTGTACCTTAACATCATAGCAACTTTTCAATTTCAAATTAAATATGGATTGGAACCACAGATTTACACAGATTTACACAGATTCCTTAGAGACAGCCTCTATATTTCATAGAGTACCAGAGGCACTCATAGATGTCACAGACCATCCGGATGGCATCTGCGAGAATCTGTCGGCGCACTGCGCCTCTAAGTAATAATTAAGCACCCTCTATGGAATCTGTGTAAATCTGTGTAAATCTGTGGTTCCAACCCCTAATATAATTAATAGTAAAAATCCCAAATGATTGGGGGCCAATCATTTGGGATTGTGGAGAGTAGTCTTACCTGGATTCGAACCAAGACAAACAGAACCAAAACCTGTTGTGCTACCATTACACCATAAGACTATCATCGTGTCACAGCCTCTCGCGGCTTTTGACGGTGCAAAGTTACGCATTTATTTTTAATCCACCAAATAAAAAATGATAAAATTTGTATTAGCCCATTAAATCGCCCCCTTTGGGGGCTCTGAGGGGATAGCGATTTTTGGCTCCCCTGCATTCCCTACGGTCATGCAGGGTTACTGTTAGCACGCCCCCTTTGGGGGCTCTGAGTGGATTCGCTATGGGAGCCGTTATTCACTATTCACTATTACTTATTCACTAACTTGGGTTGTAGGGGTATTCGGGTTCGGCGGCGATGTCGAGGTCTTGGAGGTCGGTGCGGTGATAGGGTTCGCCGCGCAGCAAGCGCAGGGTCTCTAAAAGTCGCTCGAGGGTAGCCTCGCGGCGCGAGGGCGCCAACTCGCACTCCCAGATGGTGATTACCGTCCAGCCGCGCTGACGCAGCTTGATGCCGTTTTCGATATCGCGGCGCTTGTTGTCCTCAATCTTCTTCTCCCAATAGGCTATGTTGGTGCGCGGTGCTTGCCGCTTGTGCGTCTCATGGCCGTGCCAAAAGCACCCATTGACGAATATTGCCACCTTGAGCTTGCGCATCACTATGTCGGGTCGCCCCGGCAGTCCCTTCACGCATAGACGGTATCTGAAGCCATGGCGCCACAAGAATCGTCGCACCATCAGCTCTGGCTTGGTGTTGCGGCTGCGTATGCGGCTCATTATTCGGCTCCGCTGCTTCGGCGTGAAGATATCGGTCATAGTTAAGTAATAAGTATTGAGTAATAAGTAATGGGGAATATCCCGAGTCGATGGGAATGATAGAAATATAACAAACGAATAGGGAATAACGGTCAATCATGACGGCCCGTTATTCCTTATTCGTTTGTTACTTATTCCTTATTACTTATTACTTAACTATGACTTTGTGGGATTGGCCATCGACATTGACGATGTAGAGGCCCGGGGTGAGACCCTTGAGGCTGACAGCTTGGCCCGATAGGGTGTAGGCTTGAGCCTTCTGGTATGAGCCTTCGATGGCGATTTCGCCCTTCAGACCGCGAACCACGGCTGCGCCCTGTTGGCTCAGCACTGCATCGTTGATGCCGCTCAGCTCATCGCATGTCATCTTGTCAGCATCGAGGATCACGCCAGTGTCGCCATCGATAAGCATTGCTACGATCGAGGTGTTGGCGGTCTTCTTAACGTTGCTGAGGTCAACTGTGTATTCGCAAGTGTAATCCTCGCCAGCAACTACTGTGCTTGGGATGTAACCCTCCATGCCATAGGCATCGAAGATATCGCGAGCAGTGTTGGTGTATGTCCAACGCACCGAACTTGCCATGTTAACCCAATCTCCAGCCTCAGGATAATCCTCTGCGCTATAGCCCGCGTATTTGTTGGTTTGACGAGCTGTTAGGCCGTCTTCAAGCACTACAAATGCCACCTTGTAATTAGCATTAGTCTCGTCAAAGACGAATTTGGTCCTCATTCTTACTGAAATGGTTTTGTTTTCCACCTCACCGTTGCCCAGAATTTCAACTCGGGCTGGAGTTTTCTGAGAGCAGAACACTGCGTGCATGGCTTCCAATTCGCTCTTTGACGGATCATCGATGTAAAGGGGCTCGCGATTGATTACGCATGATGGGAAGCCAGAGAAGAATTCGTAGATAATGGGTTCGTAGCTGGCAGCCTCAAATGAATCAGATGCATGTACCGCAATGCCTACGAAGCTGTCAGGATAGGTCTCCTCCATATACTCCATGCCAACGATGCCGCGAGGACACCAGCCGCACCATGTGCCCGTGCCTTCCTCAACAATCATTTTCCTATTGCCCAAGGTTGCTACGCCATCGCCAAAGTAGTAGGCATAATATTGGCCACTGTTTGCTACACTTATTCCATTAATTTCGGTGATGGTGAGGTCGATAGTATTGCGACCTGCTTCCAAGTCATATACGGGAATGCCCATATAGCCATAAGCCTGACCCGGTATCTGAGTACTGATGGTTTCAATGGCCTTATCGCCACCGTTGACCGAGTATTCGTATGAGAGTGAAGTGATTTGATTGTCACCATAGTTGGCTACATATACCCATGCCTCAGCACTGCTTTCTGAAAGCATTGGCAGAGCAAATCCGTCGAGTACTCCAGCAGGCGTCATAGCGAATACGTTCTCTACAGAGGTCTTGTCGCCCACAGTCAGAGCCTTAAATGCAAGATTGGTGCCTAAGTCTTCTACGGCATCAAAGCGATAGGTCTGTCCATAAGCAGTATAGTAGAAGTCAAAACCGCCAGCAAAGTCAGTGGCATCCTGATAGTCTACGCCGAGAGGATAGTCGTCGGCAGTACATCCCTCAACGGTAAAGCCGTAGTAGAAACCTTGGCCCTCCTTAATCACATAGGGTTCATCAAGAGTTTCGATTTGGTAATATGAGCCATCGGTACCGTGAGTGGTGTAACAGTTGATTACATTAACCTCTGTTGAGGTTACGGGAGCGCCATCGATATCTTCGGCAACAAAGATGGTGCCTGGGAGCGTGGTTGCTGATTGTATGATAGCAGAGAAATATATCGTTGTGAGTTCATTGCCAGCCAAGCAGTCAGCAATATCAGCAGGAATGTATTGATACACCTTGTAATCACCGGCATAGCCCATGCCAGTCCAGGTGTAGATGTCCCCTACGAAGTCGATCAGATAACCTTCGGTAGCGCGAGAGGCATGTGCGCTCGGTTTCTCGGTCAGGCCCAGTTGGTGGGCTGGTTTCTGGCCTACTACAAGTCCGGATTGCTGTAGGTCGAGGGCCATAGCTGTTGAGCCCATGGCCACAGCCGCAATAGCAGCAAGTAGAAGTTTTTTCATGTTGTTTTGTTTTGTGTTAGATGGTTATAGATAGCAACATATATCTATTGCCAGCCTTATTGGTTGACGATGGCAAATTTAGTGAATAATTTTGAAATAAAAAACCATAAGGACATAAAAAACATAAATAGTGATGGAAATATATCTATGTTAAGCCTCTCTGAGGCTACCGGGTTGATATTGTTGAGCCTCTCCGAGGCTCGCTGAGTGGGAGGTATTAACCCCAGGTAATTAGGACGCTTGCGTCCTAATTACCTGGGGTTAACGTTGTTAAGCCTCTCCGAGGCTATAAGTCCTTGTGGTTTTATGCCCTTGTGGCTTTATGGTCTCTGGGCGCGCCAGCGCCCAGCTTATTCTGCGCACTTGGCTTTGATGAACTCGCGGTTGAGGCGAGCGATGTTGCTCAGAGGGATGCTCTTGGGGCACTCGGCTGCGCATGCGCCAGTGTTGGTGCAGTTGCCAAATCCGAGCTCATCCATCTTCTTGACCATGGCGCGGGCGCGACGCTTGCGCTCAACCTGGCCCTGGGGCAGGAGTGCAAACTGGCTCACCTTGGCCGATACGAAGAGCATAGCCGAACCGTTCTTGCAAGCTGCTACGCAAGCGCCGCAGCCGATGCAAGTAGCCGAGTCCATAGCCACGTCGGCAACCTCCTTTGATATAGGAGTGGCGTTGGCATCGGGAGCACCGCCGCAGTTGAACGATACATAGCCGCCAGCCTGCTGGATCTGGTCAAACGCATTGCGGTTGACCATCAGGTCGCGGATCACTGGGAATGCTGCCGAGCGCCAGGGCTCGATAGTGATGGTCTGGCCATCATGGAATTTGCGCATGTGCAGCTGGCAAGTGGTGATGCCTTGCACCGGGCCGTGGGGATGGCCATCGATGTAGAGCGAGCACATGCCGCAGATGCCCTCGCGGCAGTCGCTGTCGAATACCACCGGCTCTTCGCCCTTCTCTACCAGTTGCTGGTTGAGCATGTCGAGCATCTCCAGGAAGCTGCTGCCCGTGGATACATTATCGAGGTGATAGTTTTTGAACTCACCTTTCTCTTTGGGGCCACGCTGACGCCAAATTTTCAAGTTTACGCTTATATTGTTTTCCATTGTCGTGTCGTGTTAGAGATTACGATTTGTAGTTACGGGTCTGAACCTGTATAGCTTCGTAGTTGAGAGGCTCCTTCAGCAGGATGGGTTTCTCGGTGTCGCCGGTATATTTCCAGCAGCTCACATACATGTAATCCTTGTCGTTGCGCTTAGCCTCGCCGTCGGGGGTCTGGTATTCCTCGCGGAAGTGGGCGCCGCAGCTCTCATTGCGGTTGAGGGCATCGATGGCCATCATCTTGGCGATTACCAAGAAGTCCTCGAGGCGCAGAGCCTTTTCGAGCTCGGTGTTGAGGTCGTCGGCACGGCCCACGATGCGCAGGTCGCTGTAGAACTCCTTGCGTACCTCTTCAATCTCCTTGGTTGCTTCAACCAAGCTCTTGAGGGTACGGCCCATGCCTACCAGGTTCCACATCACGTGGCCCAGGCGCTTGTGGATCTCGTCGGGGCTCTTGGTGCCCTTGATGTCCATCAGCTTCTGGATGCGAGCGCGCACTTGCTTCTCAGCCTCGTCAAATTCGGGGGCGTCAGTGCGGAAGCGAGGCACCTTGATTTGGTCGCTCAGGTAATTTTGCATGGTGTAGGGGAGTACGAAGTAGCCGTCGGCCAAGCCCTGCATCAGGGCAGAAGCACCGAGGCGGTTAGCGCCGTGGTCTGAGAAGTTGCACTCGCCGATGGCGAATAGGCCCTTGATCGAGGTCTGCAGCTCATAGTCAACCCAGATGCCGCCCATGGTGTAGTGCGAGGCGGGGAAGATCATCATCGGGGTCTCGTAGGGGTTGTCATCGCTGATCATCTGGTACATGTCAAAGAGGTTACCGTAGCGGTCGGCCACAGCGTCCTTGCCCAGACGGTCGATAGCATATTTGAAGTCGAGGTAAACGGCGTTGCCGGTACCTACGCCGAAACCGGCGTCGCAGCGCTCCTTGGCGGCGCGGCTGGCGATGTCGCGAGGGCAGAGGTTGCCGAATGCCGGGTAGCGGCGTTCCAGGTAGAAGTCGCGATCCTCATCGGGGATGTCGGTCGGTTTCTTCTTGCCGGCGCGGATAGCCTCGGCGTCTTCTTTCTTTTTGGGCACCCAGATGCGGCCGTCGTTACGCAGCGATTCGCTCATAAGGGTGAGCTTCGACTGGTCTTCGCCGTGCACGGGGATACAGGTGGGGTGAATCTGGGTGAATGCCAGGTTGGCGAGGTATGCGCCTTTCTTGAAAGCTTGCACAGCAGCCGAACCATTGCAACCCATAGCGTTGGTGCTGAGGAAGAATGCGCGGCCGTATCCGCCGGTAGCGAGCACCACAGCGTGAGCGGCGTAGCGCTCGATTTCGCCAGTGATGAGGTTGCGCACGATGATGCCGCGAGCGCGCTTCACACCATTCTCATCGGGGATAAGCACCAGGTCGAGCATCTCTCTGCGGTTGAAGCTCTTGACGGTGCCCTTCTGGATCTGGCGGTTGAGCGAGCTGTAAGCGCCGAGCAGCAGCTGCTGGCCGGTCTGGCCCTTAGCATAGAATGTACGGGATACCTGAGCGCCGCCGAATGAGCGGTTGGCGAGCAGACCGCCGTATTCGCGAGCGAAGGGCACGCCTTGCTGCACGCATTGGTCGATGATATTGTTGCTCACCTCGGCCAGACGATACACGTTGGCCTCGCGGCTGCGGAAGTCGCCACCCTTGATGGTGTCGTAGAAGAGGCGATAAATCGAGTCGCCATCGTTCTGATAGTTCTTGGCAGCGTTGATACCGCCCTGGGCAGCGATTGAGTGAGCGCGGCGGGGGCTATCCTGGATGCAGAAGTTGAGCACATTGAATCCGAGTTCGCCGAGTGTAGCGGCGGCAGAGCCACCGGCCAGGCCAGTACCGACCACGATGATGTCGAGGTGGCGCTTGTTGGCGGGATTCACCAGTTTCTGGTGAGCCTTGTAGTTGGTCCACTTCTCAGCGATAGGACCCTCGGGAATCTTGGAATCGATCTGATATTCAGGGAGTGCCGAAGATTCAATGTCGGCAAATTCCTTCATGATGGGGGTTGAGTCGATCATACCCTCCAGTTTCTTGGCGTCTATCATATCTGATGGTGGTTTTATTGTAATACGGGAATTTCGTCAGCTTGGGCTTCTTCTTCGGGCTCAAAGGGTTCGGGACCGGGTTCGGGAGCGCCTTGGTCGGCGGGATTGTTGAGGATGCCTCTCAATTCCTCACCGAGGCCTTCGAGACGCATCACGCTCATTACATTCTGAGCGTTGGGGAAGAGGGCTTGGTGAGCAGCCTGAATGGCATCGATCTTGCCGATGTACTGGGGAGCGAGACGCTCCATCAGCTGGCCATAAGCTTGTTGCAGCTGCATGTATTCATATTGGTCGCGGGGCTGACGGTTGAGGCCGGCTTGGTTGACCTCGCCTTGCATCTCCATCAGGATAGCTTCTGATTCCTCCTCCCAGTAGTGGGCGTACTGCTCTTGCAGCTTGGGATCGGTCAGATAGTGGTCTTTGCTTGCAAGCACGGTGAAGACGATGGCTTGAGCCACGAAGAGAGCCACAACGATGGTTGTCCACCAGTAGCCGATGCATTTGAGGCGCTCAATCCAGTGGTTGTTGTCCCGACCCACTGAGTGGAACATCGACCAGAAGCCGTGGGTCATGTGGAACCAGAGGGCAATAAAGCCGACGCAGTAGACGATGATTGTCCAGAACTCGCCAAATGCGGCTTGGATGAAGAGGGTGCCGAACTCGGGAGCGAAGGTCACGCCGTTGGTGCTCCACATTTGGCCTACGATTTCTTGCCATTGCATCTTGTACCAGAATTGGATCAGGTGCACTACCAAGAAAGCGAGGATTACCAGACCGAGCACGAGCATGTTCTTTGACGACCATTCCACTTGGGGCGGACGCGAGGTCACCAGATAGCGGTCGTTGCCGCGAGCCTTGCGGTTCTGGACTGTCAGCCAGCAGGCGTAGATGATGTGGATGATGAAGAGCAGTGCCAAGCCAGCCGAGGCAATCAGGGCGTACCAGTTGGCTCCCAGGAACTCACAGATCACATTGTAAGCTGTGGGCCATGCGATGGCTACCGTATTCATCAGCACGTGAAAAGTTACGAATAGGACGAGTGCGATACCAGTGATGGCCATCACGAACTTGCGTCCTATAGATGAGCTTGTTAACCACATAAGATGATTGTTTTTAATTGATTTATATGAAATTGTTTTTAGTTCATTGCATGGTCTGTGGGCCCTGCTGAGGCATGGCTCTTTGAAACGTAGTGCAAATTTAGGGAAAATCTTCGATAATTCACTGCTTTTTCGCAAAATAATTTTCATTTAGGCCAAAAACCTCTTAAACGACCCGATTGTTGTATCTATGTGAATTACCTCTTAGTAACCAAAACCCCGATTCAAGCTACCCTTGAAACTACCCTCTTGCTCCTATCATGAAAAAGAAAAGCATACTCTCGATATTGGCTCTCCTCGCCGTAGGAGTGCTCTTCACCACGGGCTTCTACACCAAGCCGGCTGTGAGCGCCGAGCCTGCCCATGACGACAACCATGCCGCTCTGTCGATCTACGAACATTATCTCGAGCTGGCCGAGCAGGCCAACCAGGTAGCCCTCGCCTCGCTACTCGACACTACCGAGGCGGATGTCCCCACCGACATCTTCGGCTACTGCCTGTCGTTGACGCCGACCCAGATCAAGCATCTGTGCGCGGCCTCAAACAAGTGGAGTGCCCATACCCCGATGTGCGCCGACGTGCCGGCGGCATCTGAGGCCGACGCCCTCGCCGCTCGCGAGTTTGTGCGCTCGTACATAGCCCAAGGGGGTCACAATCACAATTACATATTGCGCCATGCGCCGCGTCTGCAGTCGCCATCGCTCAACCATTTGATGCTGGCCATCGCGGCCTGCTATGATGGCATCACCTCGCGCCAGAGCGCCAGCGACTTTGTGGCTCAAATGTCGACAGTCACTGCCGACTTTGCGTTGCAGATGGGGTCAGTGCTCGCCAGTTTCTTCACAATCGCCCCCTCCGACTATTCACCCTCATCGCAATATCTCGCCTCGCAATGCGAGGTGTCAATCCCGGCCCTTATCGCTCTGCAACGCCTACAATAATCATACTGAGATTCCCGAAAATCCCATAAATGCCATTGCCAGTAGTCCGGCTACCACCAGGGCTATTGGCACTCCGCGCATGGGGCGAGGGACATCGGTGAGTTCGAGTTGCTCGCGTATGCCAGCCATTAGGCAGAGCGCGAGGGTAAAGCCCAGAGCTGTGGCGATGGCGTAGACCACGCCTTGCAGGAGGGGCATCTCTTTCTGAGCCACGATGATGGCCACGCCGAGCACGGCGCAGTTGGTGGTAATCAGGGGCAAGAACACGCCGAGGGCGGCGTAGAGGGTTGGAGAAATCTTTTTCATGATGATTTCGAGCATCTGCACCAGTATGGCGATCACCAAGATGAACGCTATGGTCTGCAGATAGCCTAGTCCGAAGGGGACAAGCAGGTATTGCTGCACCAGCCAGGTCACGAGGGTGGCTATTGTCATCACGAATGTTACGGCCATGCCCATGCCAAAGGCCGAATCCAACTTCTTAGATACGCCTATGAATGGGCAGATGCCCAGGAATTGGGCAAATACGATATTGTTGACGAATATCGCAGTTATGATTATGGATAGATAAGTAAGCACGGTATAGTTGTGAGATATGTTATGAGTTGTGAGTTATGAGTTGTGAGTTATGAGTTATGAGTTGTGAGTTATGAGTTGTGAGTCGTGAGTTTACTCAACCTCATGTCTCTTATGTCCTTATGTCTCTTGAGTCCTTATGGTTTACTTATGGGCAGTGATGCGGTTGTAGATGGCGATCAGAAAGCCGAGGGCGATGAAGGCACCAGGAGCCAGAATGAAGATTAGCGATCCGTACTCCTCGGGGTAGATGCGTGCACCAAAGATGGTGCCAGCGCCCAGTATTTCGCGCACGCTGCCAAGCAGGGTCAGGGCGATGGTAAAACCTAAGCCGATGCCGATACCGTCGCATAGCGACTCGATGGGATTGTGCTTTGATGCGAACATCTCGGCGCGGCCCAGGATGATGCAGTTGACCACAATCAGGGGGATGAAGATGCCCAACAGGTCGTTGAGCGAAGGCAGCCACGCTTGCATAACCATCTGCAAGACAGTCACAAACGATGCTATCACTATAATATATGCTGGGATGCGCACTTGGGATGGCACCAAACTCTTGATAGCCGAGATCGAGGTGTTGCTGCACATCGGCACAAACATCGTGGCGATGCCCATCGACATGCCGGTGATGGCGCTCGAGGTGGTGCCCAGTGTGGGGCACATGCCCAACACCAGCACAAATACGGGATTCTGTTTTACTATCCCGTCGTATATGATTTTAAGACAATTCATGAGGGCTTTTGGTCTTTAGTTTTTGGCTTTTGGAGATATTACCGTAACTTTTTGGCTTTTGGAAATAATAGCTATCAATGAGAGGGAGGGCTATTTTTTCTTTGTTGCTTTGCGGGCGCGGTTGACGGCTTGGAGGAAGGCTCGCGAGGTGATTGTGGCGGCAGTGATGCCATCGATAGGGATAGCCGAAGCCGAGGCCTGAGTCGAGGCTCCGGTGTTGGCATCGTTGTCGACCTCAGTATCGGCTGGCATGTCTTTGCTCACTGCCAATTCGCCCTTGGTGCCGATTATCGAACGGTTGCCGATCTCGCTGCGGAACCATTCGCCAGCCTTTGCACCAAGCCCTGGAGTCTCAGCGCTTTGCAGCACCTCATAGCCGATAATTTTGCCCTTGGCGTCAAAGCCGACCATTATACGGATTTCGCCCGAATAGCCGTCCATGGTCCAACTCTCTACAGCTGTGCCCTTTAGTTTATTGCCATCCATGGCGCGGTACACCATCACCGGACGCGAATCTCCCTTGACTGTTACTTCTTCTGGACCAGTCATGGTCACATCGCCGAGGCCCGGTAGCACTGAGGCGAGGGCTTCTTGTTTGGCTTTCTCTTGCGCCTGGGCTATCGGAGCGGCTGTGGCATCGTGCACCAGGCCCAGGGCAGCGCCCATGGCGCTTGCTATGATGGTGAGCGACAGCACCATCGTGGTCATTGTCGATTTCATGCGGCAGCGGTCTTTTGAGGTTTCACATATCCGAAGCGGCGCGGACGGGTATAGCGGTTGATCAGCGGCGTGAAGCCGTTCATAATCAGGATGGCAAACGACACGCCCTCGGGGTAGGCTCCCCAGCGGCGTATGCACACGGTGATGATGCCGATGCAGATGCCAAAGATGATCATGCCGCGATTTGACATTGGCGAAGTCACATAGTCGGTGGCCATGAATATCGCGCCAAGCAGCAAGCCGCCCGACAGCACGTCAAGTCCGGCCTGAATGCCAAGGCACAGGTCAAACACTATCACGGTAGCGAGGATGCTGATGGGTATGCGCCAAGATATAACTCTGACAATCAGCAGATAGGCGAAGCCGAGGAGCAGTGCCAACGAGGCAACCTCGCCGAGCGAACCCCCGCGATTGCCGATAAAGAGGTCGAAATACTGGTAGCTCGAGTCAGGCACATGGCCTTGCTTGAGGGCTGTGAGCAGCGTGGCGCCAGTCGAGGCATCAGCCTCAAACATCCAGCCGGGCTTCATCCATGTGGTCATGGCTGCCGGGAAGGAGATGAGCAGGAACACGCGCCCCACCAATGCCGGGTTGAAGATGTTGCAACCGAGGCCACCAAAGCACATCTTGCCGATGCCGATGGCAACTACTGCCCCCAGGATGATTGCCCACCAGGGCATCGAGGCGGGCAGGTTGAGGGCGAGGAGCAGACCGGTCAGACCGGCTGCCACCAAGGATTCGCGGCGCGGATTGCCCATTAGGAATTGCGCGATGGCCCACTCGATGACCACGCAACTGCATACGGCCACCAGCACCGTCTCAAATGCCGGGAGGCCGAAGAAGTAGAAGGCGCAGAGGGTGGTGGGGGCCAACGCTATGATTACATGCCACATGCACATCTCGGCGGTGCGTCGGCGCCGTATGTGAGGCGATGTATGCTCTATGAAGTTGTACATTTCGCTAAGTAAGAAAATTTGTCAATTTATAGAAAGACCAGGGAATAAATACACAGATTACACAGATGTAACACAGAGCCCTCCAGATATGCAAATTCCATAGAGGTGCATAGCACCGACAGATTCCACAGATTCCATCCGGATGGCTATCTGTGGAATCTGTCGGCGTGACCACGCCTCTGTGAAATAATTCTTATGATTTGGGTTTCTGTGTGACATCTGTGTAATCTGTGTATTTACTTTAGGGCGCGGATGCGCATTTTGGCGAGGCGGATGTAGTCGAGGATGGGGCGAGCCGAGGGGCAGGAGAAGTTGCAACTGCCGCACTCAATGCAGTCGAGCGCTCCGATGGCCTTAGCCTCTTCGGGACATCCCTTGCGACCGTAGGTGGAAATCAAGTAAGGCTCGAGGGCCATCGGGCAAGCGCGCACACACTCGGCGCAGCGGATGCACGGGGCTGGCTCGAATTGCAAGGGATTGTTTACGAATGACAGGCCAGAGAATCCCTTGGTGACGGGTCCGTCGATATTGACCACCGACTGGCCCATCATGGGTCCGCCTGCAACCACATCGATTGCCGCAACTGTGGGATTGGCTTCGGCAGTGGGCTGGGGGATGTCAGCGCTGATGGCAGAGGTTTTCATGCCAATGGCTACCAAGAAATTGCCCACGGTGTCGATGGTCACCACGCGCTCTATCAAGGGTTGCCCAAGGGCGATGGCCTGATAGGCGGCATAGGCTGTTGCCACATTTTGCACGATGGCTCCTACGCTGATAGGCAGGGCACCCGAGGCAACCTCGCGGCCGGTGATGGCTTGTATCAATTGCTTCTCACCGCCTTGCGGGTATTTGGTGCGCAGCACTTGTATGCTGATGCCCGGGTATCGCTTGGCAGCGGCTGTCATGGCCGCGACAGCGTTGGGCTTGTTGTCCTCGATGCCGATTACGGCTCGGTCAACTTGCGCGCCGCGCCTTAGCAGGTCGATTCCGGTCATAACTTCGTCGGGATGGCAACGCATCAGAGCCGCGTCGCAGGTCAGACGCGGTTCGCACTCGCATCCGTTGATAATCAAGATTTCGGCTTTGCTGCCCGGTGGCGGAGCGAGTTTTACTGCAGTGGGGAATGTAGCTCCGCCCATACCCACGATTCCAGCCTCGGTGATGGCATCGGTTATATCTTTGGCTGTCAGATTGCTGCAGTCTTTTGCCACTGGCGCGGCAGCGCGAGCTTTCTCGTCGGCGTCATGATCTTCGGCAGTGGCTACTATGATGATGGCGTTGGTGGGGCGCCCCTGCAGCGTAGCGACGGGTGCAATCGTCTTGACCTTGCCACTGATGGGGGCATGCACATTGGCCGAAATGGCGCCAGGGGCTTGGGCAATCTTTTGGCCTCGGCTCACTTGGTCGCCCACTTTCACTATGGGTTTGGCCTCGGCGCCGATGTGCTGGCGCAGCAGCACGCTCGCCTCCATAGGTAGCGGCGCGGTGATAATATGGTCTGAGGGAGCTGTCTTCAGCTCCGGGGGATGCACCCCTCCTATCTTGAATGTCTTCAGTTTCATACTTCAGGTTTTTCACCAGGTTTATTGGACTCGCTGGCTCCCCCTTTAGGGGGTTGGGGGGCTACCTTCATATTCGCATACTGTATCGCGTGGGTTGGGCCTACGGGTATGCATTTGCCGCAGGTTTTGCACTTTGCCGGGTCGATGTGTGCCAGATTGTTGGTGACGGTGATGGCCTCGAATGGGCAAGCCTTGACGCACAGTCCGCAGCCTATGCAGCCCACTGTGCATTGCTTGCGCGTGACTCCGCCTTTTTGGCAGTTGCTGCACGCTACCCAAACACGGCGTCCTTTCAGACCGGTTGGCCGCATCTCTATTATATTGCGCGGACACGCCTGGGCGCATTGCGAACAGCCAGTGCATTTGGTCTGGTCGACCACGGGCAAAGTTTCTCCCTCGGGAATATGGATAGCATCCCAGGGGCAGGCGTTGACGCAGTCGCCGCAACCGAGACAGCTCTGCAGACAGGCATAGTCGCCGACTGTCAGGTTCATAATGGCGCAATTGCGCGGACCGCGATATTTGGCATCGAGGGGAGTCTTGGTGGCGGGCATTCCGGCGCATTTGACGATGGCGATCTTGGTGTCGCCTTTTTCGGCAGTTAGGCCAAGGTAAGCAGCTATTTTCCCCATGCCCTCGTCTCCGGCTCCGGGGCAGTACAGACCGGTGAGGCTGCCGTTGCATACGCATTTCACGGCGAAGTCGTGGCAGCCTTTCTGGCCGCAGGCGCCGCAATTGGCGCTGGGCAAAAAGCTCTCGACATCAGCGATGCGTGGGTCTTCGTAGACATAAAATTTCTTAGCCACGCGATTCAGGGCCACGGCGCCGACTGCGCCGATGCACCCGAGCAAGGCTATTGGGGCTATGAGTGCCATGATTCAGGGGTGGATGTGGGGATTTCAGCATCCCACAGGTGAGTGATTTGGAAAGCGGCTCGTGCTGTCAGGCGGTTGCGTATCAGCAACAGCGCGGCGTACCATGCGAGCATAGAGCCAAGCGAGAGCACCCCGGCAAGAGCCTGCGAGGCTCCGAGCAGCGAGGCTACGCACAGCACGGCGATCATCAGCGCCAGCGGGGCGCCGAGAAACAGCAGAGTGGCCAAACGGTGCGAACGCGTGGTGTTGGCTATTGTGGCCTCGCGGCCGAGCAGAGAGGGCGAAGCTCCAGGGAGGGCCACCTCAATTTCGGTTGGCCGGGAGCAGATCGAGGCGATGGCGCATCGGCCACATTCCTCAGCGCTGGCGCTGATGGCTATTGTCACGCTGTCGCTGCCAACCCCGACAATGCGGCCACGATGGGTTATTTGAGTTTTTTCGGATTGCATTATTCGTCTTTTCCTATTATAATATAGGTATAGGGAAGCCTTAAAATATATACCTTAATATTTTTCTCTGGCAAAATTACTAATAATGCTTGAATTACCCAAATCAAATTTAGTTTTACCTAGCGCTGACGCGCTGGGAGAACCATAAAACCACAGCGCTGGCGCGCTGTTGAGACCATAAAACCATAAGGTCATAAAGCCACAGCGCTGGCGCGCTGTTGAGACCATAAAGCCATAAGGCCATAAAGCCACAAGAATCTTAGAGGCCCTATGGCTTTATGACCTTATGGCTTTATGGTAAAGAGAGCCGTAAGGCTCGCTTATTTTTGTGGTTTTATGTCCTTGTGGTTTTATGGTGAAGAGAGCCGCAGGGCTCGCGTGTTTGCCTTTATCCTTGGTAGTCAGGCAGTCAACTTTCTTTAACACATTTTTTGTGAACTTTTTCCCGAAAATGTTTGGTCAATTCAAAAATAATTCCGAACTTTGCACTCGCTTTTCGAGAGGAACAGCTCGGAGGCCCGAAAGGAGCCAAAGGAAATTGAAAGATTTTCGCAAAGAACGCATCAAACGCTAAAAGATGCTAAACATTGAACAAAAATTTGGTCAGTCCAAAAATTGTTCGTAACTTTGCAGAGCCGTTTCGCCAGAAGGGCAAACGACACAGAATAGAACATTGAAAAGACTTACAATAAGACAGTAGAGACAGTACAAGAGCATACAAGCTTCAAGTCAATTCTGAAGAGAGCGCAACTCCATTAA
>JAJBUH010000146.1 GCA_020860445.1 Bacteroidales bacterium
TGTGTAAATCTGTGGTTCCGATTCATAACTTAAATTTAAATTGAGTCCTTACTTAATAATTCATATTAAAATTAAATTATAGTCCATGGCATATTCCTATTTTACTATTGGCATAAACACGGAGGCCACTGAGGGACACTGAGCCCACAGAGGCTATCTATTTCCTTAGCGAATACGCTTCTTGATTCGGTCGCAGAGACCGCTGAAGCGGTGCAAGAGGCCACGGAGTGTGGGCATTATCCTCAAGAAAAATAGGTTTTTGGGTATCTAAGAAGTATGCCATCTTCTCCTCCCCACACTCCGTGGCCTCTATTGCGGCCTTGCCGCCTCTGTGACCGATTCCAGAACGCAAATAAAGCAGGAAAAGAAAAGCCTCCGAGGTCTCCGAGGTCTCCATGAAACTCAGTGGCCTCCGTGTTTTACTAAATTTCAAATAGGGCCCAAACTTAGGGAAAAAGGATTAGAAGGCGAAGCCTCTATGGTTTAGATATGATATAATATCATCGTTGATGTATTCCCGGCTTTGTGTATGTAGTGTATCGTAAAAACGATACACATAATCTTTAATGCCGTTTGTCTTTTGTAGCGCATCATATACAATATGGTAATCTACATTCAGATGACGCGCCACATGCTCTACACACGAAGCCACGAAGCCCATCTTTATTTCATCATTATTTAATTCTATAATATTACTCATTATCATTTATTATTATCATCTTACTATTGCAAAGGTAAGGAAATTCTTTCAAGAAAACCAATATTATAGGTGAAAAGTGATTTTTTTTGAGAAAAATAGGGTAAAATTCAAAAATTATATGTAAATTGCAGTCGATTTTCTAATTTACCGAGAATCTAATAACTCATCAGATAAAATGAAAGTTTATAAGACAAACGAAATCAAGAATGTAGCCTTGCTTGGAAGCAAGGGCTCGGGTAAAACCACACTCGCAGAGGCCATGCTCTACGAGTGTGGAGTGATAAAACGCCGCGGCGCTGTAGAGGCTGGTACAACAGCCAGCGACTACTTCCCCGTGGAGAAGGAATACGGCTCATCAGTCTTCTCGACCGTGATGTACGCCGAATTCAATGGCAAAAAAATCAACTTCATCGACTGCCCGGGCGCTGACGACTTCGTAGGCAACGCCATCACAGCCCTCAATGTCACCGACACTGGCGTGATCGTAATCAATGGCCAATACGGCGTAGAGGTGGGCACTCAGAATATCTTCCGCACCTGCAACAAGGTTGAGAAACCTGTCATCTTCGCTCTCAATCAGCTCGACGGCGAGAAGGCCGACTTCGACAACGTGATTGAGCAAATGAAGGAAATCTTCGGCCCGCGCGTAATTCCAATCCAATATCCTCTGACTTGCGGAGCCGGCTTCAACGCCATGATCGACGTGCTGCTCATGAAGAAATATTCATGGGGCCCCGACGGAGGCGTACCTAAGATTGAGGAAATCCCCGCTGACCAAATGGACAAAGCCATGGAGATGCACCACGCTCTGGTAGAGATGGCTGCTGAGAATGACGAAGGCCTGATGGAGAAATTTTTTGAGACCGACCAACTCTCAGAGGACGAGCTGCGCGAAGGCATCCGCAAAGGCCTGGTTGACCGCTCGATCTACCCGGTATTCTGCGTAAGCGCTGCCAAAGACATGGGCGTACGCCGCATGATGGAATTCCTCGGCAATGTAGTGCCTTTTGTTGAGGAAATGCCCGCACCTGTCACCACCGAAGGCGTAGAGGTTAAGCCTGACTCAAACGGCCCTGTGAGCATCTTTATGTTCAAGACCACCGTTGAGCCCCACATCGGCGAAGTCAACTACTTCAAGGTGATGAGCGGCACACTCAAGACTGGCATGGACCTCGACAACGTGAGCCGCGGCTCAAAGGAGCGTATCGCTCAGATTTACTGCGTATGCGGCCAAATCCGCACCCAGATTGACGAACTCTGCGCTGGCGACATCGGCGCTACCGTCAAGCTCAAAGACGTGCGCACCGGCAATACCCTCGACGAGAAGGGCTGCAACTATGTATTCGACTTCATCAAATATCCGTCGCCCAAGTACCAGCGCGCCGTGCGCCCCGTCACCGAGAGCGACAGTGAGAAACTGATGCAGATCCTGACCCGCATGCACGAGGAGGATCCCACATGGATCATCGAGCAAAGCAAGGAGCTCAAGCAGACCATCCTATCAGGCCAAGGCGAATTCCACCTGCGCACCCTGAAATGGCGCGTTGAAAACAATGACAAGCTCCAGATCGTATTCGAAGAGCCCCGCATCCCATACCGCGAGACTATCACCAAGGCTGCTCGTGCCGACTATCGCCACAAGAAGCAGTCGGGCGGCGCTGGCCAGTTTGGCGAGGTGCACCTGATTATCGAGCCTTACACCGAAGGCATGCCGGCTCCCGACACCTTCCGCTTTGGCAACCAGGAGTACAAGATGAGCGTACGCGACACCCAGGAAATGCCTCTGGCATGGGGCGGCAAGCTGGTGGTTTGCAACTGCATCGTAGGCGGTGCCATCGATGCTCGCTTCATCCCGGCTATCGTCAAGGGTCTGATGGACCGCATGGAGCAAGGCCCGCTCACCGGTTCCTACGCTCGCGACGTGCGCGTCTGCATCTACGACGGTAAGATGCACCCGGTTGACTCGAACGAAATCTCGTTCCGTCTGGCTGGTCGCAACGCCTTCTCTGAGGCATTCCGCAACGCCAATCCTAAGGTGCTCGAACCCGTCTATGACGTAGAGGTATTCGTACCCGCCGACGTGATGGGTGATGTGATGAGTGACCTGCAGGGACGCCGCGCCATCATCATGGGCATGAACAGCGAGAACGGCTTTGAGAAGATTTCAGCTAAGGTGCCTCTCAAGGAGATGTCATCATACTCGACAGCTCTGAGCTCAATCACCGGTGGCCGCTCATCGTTCACGATGAAGTTTGCCAGCTACGAGCTCGTGCCCGGTGACGTACAGGAGAAGCTCCTCAAGGAATATCTGGAATCGCAGAAGGAAGACTAATCACCCCGATAATATTCCAATCCTATATAGGGAGCGGCTCAGCGCCTTGCGGCCTGGGCCGCTCCTTTATAATGAAAAATGAATAATGAAAAATGAATAATGAAAAATAGGGCCCAGCGAGGCGCCACTGTTCCCGGCGCTTCGGGCGCGGGCCTAAGGCGCTTCGGGCGCCGGTCAAAAATTGACTGATCATGAAGAAAGAAATTATGACAATTATGCTCGCCGCTGCAGGGATGCTCTCGGCCCAGGCGGTTGATTTCCAGCAGGTGTTTGCCGACAGTACATTGCGTGTCGACCTGCGTCGCACCGCTGAGCGCATGCCCCGTCCCCCCAAGGATGGAGAGACACGACAAGCCCCCGAGGGCGAACCCAAAGATGCTCCGCGCCGCGAGCCGCGCGAGCGCAAGATGCTCAACCCTGTGATGAGCGTCACCCCAGGATGGTGGGGACGCACTGTCAATCTCGACACCATCCCCTATCGCAGCACAATGGTGGTATCAATCGTTGACCCAACCACAGGCCAAGTATATTACAAGAAATCCTATCTGCGCGGCTTCGCCCCATCGGTGGCAGACAGCACTGTCGAGGTGCAAAGCGTGTTGATGCCACTCCCTAAAATCCCAACCAAATTGATAGTGTCAGATGTCGACAATCGCGGCAAGGTACGCAACGAGCAATCGTTTGACATATCTCCCGCTGTCACCTCTGCCCTGACCTGTGTATTGCCAGAAAATATGCCCAAATATCAGGTGATGCACCGCGCTTCGCACCCCAATCCGGTGCGCATAGCCATTGTGGCTGAGGGTTTCACACAGGAGGAGATGCCCCGCTTCCGCGTTAAGGCTGATTCTATAGTGCGCAATATGTTGTCGCAACCGGGATGGAGCGACTATGCCGACCGCGTCAACATCATCGCTGTCGAGGTGCCATCGCGCGACAGCGGCATCACCAAGGAATCGCAAGGCGAAATTTACGACACCGCTCTCGGCGCTCGCTTCGCGCCTGAGGCTCTCGACCGACTGATTGTGTTGCGCGGCAACGAGAGGCTCGTAAGCGCCCTCTCAGGCCTCCCCTACGAGCATGCCATGGTGATAGCCAATACCGAGACCTACGGCGGCTGCGGCCCGTACAACACCTGGAGCATCGGCTATGGTGGCCCGTGGCTTTGCGAGGTGAATATACACGAATTTGGCCACACCTTTGCCGGCCTCGGCGATGAATATGAAGATGGATACAGCATCGAATTTCCATCCGACATTGAGCCGCAGGAGCCCAATATCACCACCCTCTTTGATTTCAGCAATAAGTGGCAAAACCTGATCGACGAGGGCAAAGCCGGCCTGGTCGAAGGCGCCGGATACGTATCCAAAGGCGTATGGCGCGGCTGCCCCAACTGCCTGATGCGCACCGTCCAAGAAATGCGTTTCTGCCCCGTCTGCGCCCAAGCCATCGCCAAGGTAATCCTCCTCTACACCGAACCAATAAATTGAATAATCCACCCCCCCCAAG
>JAJBUH010000271.1 GCA_020860445.1 Bacteroidales bacterium
TGACTTTTGACTCTTGACTTTTGACTCTTGACTTTTGACTCTTGACTTTTGACTTATTATGAAATACTTTTTGATAGCCGGTGAGGCATCCGGCGATTTGCATGCCTCTGAATTGATTAGAGAATTGAAAAAACAAGACCCCAAGGCACAGTTTGCTTTTTTGGGAGGCGACCTTATGGCAAAAGCATCGGGCCAGCAGCCAGTGATTCATTATCGCGATATGGCTTTTATGGGATTTACTGATGTGATTAGGCATGCCGGCAAGATTTCGCGCAATTTCAAAGCGGCTCGGCAAGCTATTGACGATTTCAAACCTGACCGGCTCATCCTTATCGATTACCCCAGCTTTAATCTCAAGATGGCCGAGTATGCCAAGAAAAAAGGCATTAAAGTGGTGTGCTACATTTCTCCCAAAGTATGGGCTTGGAAAGAATGGAGGGTCAAAACCATCAAAAAGGTTGTTGACCAGATGCTCTGCATTTTCCCATTCGAAGTCAAGTTCTATGCCAAGCATGGTTACAAGGTTGAATATGTTGGCAATGCCTCGGTCGAGGAGGTTGACCGCAAAATCGCCGAGGCTGCTGACCTGGAGCATTTTCTCGCTAAGAACAATCTGCAGAATCGACCTATAGTAGCCCTCCTTCCCGGCAGCCGTCTCTCTGAAATAAAGGTTAATCTGCCAATTATGGAGGATGTCATGAGGCGATTCCCCCAATATCGAGGGGTGGTGGCCGGCGCTCCTGGCATCGACCCAGAGGTTTACTCACAATATACGACTTTGCCAGTGGTATTTGACCAGACTTACGACCTGCTGCGCCATGCTCGCGCCGCTCTTGTCACCTCTGGCACCGCAACCTTGGAGACTGCCCTCGCTGGAGTGCCTCAGGTAGCTATGTTTCGGCATAACGGCTCAAAGCTGATGCACAAGCTCAAAGACTGGGTGCTCAGCGTTGAGTTTGTCACGCTGCCCAACCTTATCGTGGGTCGCGAAATTATCCCCGAGCTACTGCTTGAGCAATGCACAGCCGATGCCGTGGCCGAGCATCTGGGGCGCCTGCTCCCCGAGCGCCCACCGCGCCAGCAAATGCTCAGCGGCTACGCCCAGATGCGCCAATCACTCGGGATCCTGCCCGCTGCCCGGGCTGCCGCTCGCGCAATCCTGCGCGATGCTCAATCTTGATTCTTTTTCTTCAACACGATTAAGGCCCACTCGCTTGGCGAGTAGGCCTTAATTTATTGTATCCTTTCAGGGGAATTACTCAGCTGCGGGGAGCTCTTTTTCGGGAGCTGCTGCGGGCAGTTCGGCCTCGGGAGCTGCGGGGAGTTCCTTCTCTGCAGCCACGGGAGCTTCGCTCTTCTTGCGACGGCTGCGGCGAGTAGCCTTCTTCTCAGCGGCCTTCATCTCATTGTAGGTGGGGTTGTAGTCCACCAGCTCAATGAAGCAGGTCTTAGCGTTGTCGCCAAGACGGTTGCCAGTCTTGAGGATGCGAGTGTAGCCACCGGGACGATCGCCAATCTTCTGTGCTACATCGTTGAAGAGCTCAGATACGGCGTGCTTGTTCTGCAGGTAGCTGAACACCAGACGGCGGTTGGCCATAGTGTCTTCCTTTGCGCGGTTGATCAGAGGCTCGGCATACTGACGCAGAGCTTTGGCCTTGGCCAAAGTGGTGTGTATGCGCTTGTGCATGATCAATGAGATTGTCATGTTGGCCAGCAATGAGTCTCGGTGAGCTTTCTTGCGGCTAAGATGATTAAATCCTTTATTGTGTCTCATTGGGGGTTAGTCTTGATTTAGTTTGTATTTGGAAATATCCATGCCGAACGAGAGATTCAGCGTGTTGAGGAGCTCTTCGAGCTCGGTGAGCGACTTCTTGCCGAAGTTGCGGAACTTGAGCAGATCGTTTTTGTTGTACACCACGAGCTCTCCGAGGGTCTCGACCTCGGCGCTCTTCAAGCAATTGAGTGCGCGCACCGAGAGATCCATGTCTACAAGCTTCTGCTTGAGCAGCTGACGCATGCGCAAGATCTCCTCGTCAAATTCCTCATTGTTGTCAACCTCGGGCTGCTCCAGAGTGATCTTCTCATCGCTGAAGAGCATGAAGTGATAGATGAGGATTTTGGCTGCCTCTTTGAGAGCGTCCTTGGGATGGATTGATCCGTTGGTGGTGATCTCGAGAGTGAGCTTGTCGTAGTCAGTCTTCTGGTCTACACGGTAGTTCTCGACTGTGTACTTAACGTTTTTGATTGGGGTGTAGGTCGAGTCGATTGCGATCACATTCACATCCTCTTCGTTGGGGTTCACGTTCTCATCTGCGGGAATCCATGAACGGCCCTTGTTAATGGTGAGTGTGATAGTAAAACTTGCTCCAGGATCCAAATGACATATCACAAGCTCAGGATTCATTACCTCGAATCCCGATAGAGCTTTGCCAATGTCACCGGCCGTGAACTCCTGCACCCCTTGTACTGTGATGGTAGCCTTTTCGGTCTCTGTGCCTTCTACCACTTGCTTCAAGTCGACCTTTTTCAGGTTGAGGATGATGTTGGTCACATCCTCCATCACGCCAGGTATGGTGTCGAACTCATGCTTCACCCCATCAATCTTGATTGAGGCGATAGCATAGCCTTCGAGCGACGACAGGAGCACGCGCCTAAGCGCGTTTCCCACCGTTATGCCATATCCAGGCTCCAAGGGCTTGAATTCGAATTTGCCGTAGAAGTTGTCGGCTTCCAACATCAATACCTTGTCGGGCTTCTGGAATGCTAATATAGCCATGGATCTTAGTGTTATTAGTTATTACTTTGAATAGAGCTCGACGATCAGCTGCTCTTTGATGTTCTCAGGGATGTCAGCGCGCTCAGGCATGTGGAGGAACTTGCCTGCCTTCTGGGTCTCATCCCATTCAATCCAAGGATATTTGCTGTGGTTGAACCCTGCCAATGCGTCAGAGATAACCTCGAGTGACTTAGAACGCTCGCGTACGCCAACGATGTCGCCAGCCTCAACGCGGTAGCTGGGGATACCAACGACCTTGCCATTGACTGTGATGTGGCGGTGGAGCACCAGCTGACGTGCGGCTGCGCGGGTGGGAGCGATGCCCAGGCGGTACACCACGTTGTCGAGGCGCGATTCCAGCAGTTGGAGCAGAATCTCGCCGGTGATGCCCTTCATGCGCGATGCCTTCTCAAACAGGTTTGCAAACTGCTTCTCAAGTACACCGTAGGTGTATTTGGCCTTCTGCTTCTCGCGGAGCTGAGTGCCATACTCCGAGGTTTTGCGGCGCTTGTTAGCACCGTGCTGGCCCGGGGGGAAGTTGCGCTTTTGCAGCACTTTGTCGGGGCCGAATATTGGTTCGCCGAAACGGCGTGCGATTTTGGTCTTGGGACCTATGTATCTTGCCATTGTTTTAAAATAATCAGTGTTGGGCCTGGGTCGAAGTCATTGGCATGACTTACGGCATGTAGTGCAGCCGCGACTAAGAGAGGTGATATATCATTTAGTCAATTTCACGTTTGTGCCGTAGTGTCAATGCCGACTCGGCTTGGTGCCCGGGGTTGAAGATTTTGGTGTTTACTAAAAGAAATTATGCCTGCATCTATGAGGCACAGCGCCAGCGATAGGAGCTGATTACTGTTATTTTAAACGCGGCGGCGTTTGGGAGGACGGCAGCCATTGTGGGGCAGCGGAGTCACATCGATGATTTCCACTACTTCAATGCCGGCGCCGTGTACGGTACGGATTGCTGATTCGCGGCCGTTGCCGGGTCCTTTTACATAAGCTTTCACTTTGCGCAAGCCCAGGTCGTAGGCCACCTTGGCGCAGTCCTGTGCTGCCATCTGAGCAGCGTAGGGAGTGTTTTTCTTTGAGCCACGGAAGCCCATCTTGCCTGCCGACGACCAAGAGATCACCTGACCCTCAGAGTTGGCTAAGCACACAATGATGTTGTTGAAAGATGAGTGAACGTGAAGTTGGCCTTCGGCGCTAACCTTAACGTTTCTCTTCTTTGCTGCGACTGTCTTTTTTGCCATTTTCCTTTATTATTTAGTAGCTTTCTTCTTGTTAGCAACAGTTTTCTTGCGTCCCTTGCGGGTGCGAGCGTTGTTCTTGGTGCTCTGGCCGCGCACGGGCAAACCGATGCGGTGGCGGATGCCGCGATAGCAACCGATGTCCATCAGGCGCTTGATGTTGAGCTGAATTTCGCTGCGGAGGTCGCCTTCCACCTTGTATTCGGTCGAGATCACCTCACGCACCTTAGCAGCTTGCTCGTCGGTCCAGTCTTTCACTTTGATGCTGGTGTCGACGCCTGCCTTATTGAGGATAGTGGTGGCTGCGCTGCGGCCAATGCCGAAGATGTATGTCAAGGCAATATCACCTCTTTTGTTTTGGGGGAGGTCAACTCCCACGATTCTTACTGCCATATTGTTATTGCACGATTTTCTTCAATAATAACAAATGTTATCCTTGACGTTGTTTGTACTTAGGGTTTTTCTTGTTGATCACATAGAGGCGACCCTTGCGACGCACGATTTTGCTGTCGGGGGTGCGCTTTTTGACTGACGCTCTTACTTTCATTTTCTTTTAGTATTATATCGTTTTGGTAATTGATATCAGTATGCCTTATTTGTAGCGGAATGCTATGCGTCCTTTGGTCAGGTCGTAGGGCGACATCTCTACTTTCACCTTGTCGCCGGGCAGGATCTTGATGTAGTGCATACGCATCTTGCCCGAGATATGTGCGGTGATTTCGAGGCCGTTTTCCAGCTCAACGCGGAACATTGCGTTCGACAGTGCCTCTACGATTGTGCCGTCTTGCTCTATTGCTGTCTGTTTTGCCATATTGTTGGTTTAGGGTTAAATGAATCTATCCGGAATTGCGGCTTGGATGTAGTCGAATGTTGTCAGGATCTGCACCTCGTCGTCGACGATTGCCAGGGTATGCTCGTAATGGGCCGAGTTCTTGCGGTCGCGCGTGCGGCACTCCCAGCCGTTCTTCTCGATTATTACGTTCTTGCTGCCCATGTTCACCATCGGCTCGATGCATATCGTCATGCCATTCTTGATAAGGGGGCCAGTGCCTCGACGCCCAAAATTGGGCACCTCGGGGTCTTCGTGCATGCTTTTGCCAATGCCATGGCCGCACATCTCGCGCACCACGCTGTATCCGCGACGCTCGCAGAATGTCTGCACTGCATTGCTGATGTCGCCAATGCGCTTGCCCACCTTGCACGCCTCGATGCCCACATACAGGGCAGCCTTGACGTCTTTGAGGAATTGCATTACTTTTTCATCGACTTGCCCTACTGCGAACGTGTAGCACGAATCGCCATTGTAGCCGTCTTTCTCCACCACGGTGTCGATTCCGATGATGTCGCCCTCCCGCAGGGTGTAACCTGAGGGGAAGCCGTGCACCACAGTCTCGTTGACCTCGATGCAGAGGGTTGCGGGAAAGCCTCCGTAGCCCAAACAAGCTGGCTTGCCGCCATTGTCACGTATGAAGTCGTGGGCAATGGCGTCAAGCTTGCGTGTGGTCACGCCCGGCTCAATCCACTTGGCCACCTCGCCGAGCGTCTGGCTCACGAGGGTGGCAGCGGGTCGCATCTGCTCTATTTGGTCGGGTGTCTTAAGATAGATCATTTAGCGCAATAAATCACAGAGAGGATTCAGTATTCGTTGTCTACAATTTCAGCTTAGTAAGCCGAGCCGGTTGTGCGTCCTTGGATCTTGCCGTCCTTCATCAGGCCATCGTAGTGGTGCATCATCAGATGCGACTCGATCTGGCGCAGTGTGTCAAGCACCACGCCCACGGTAATCAGAAGGGAAGTACCGCCGAAGAACTGCGCGAAATTCTGGCTAATGCCAAAGAAGCGCGCAAAGGCGGGGAGGATGGCCACCACAGCCAGGAAGATAGACCCTGGCAGGGTGATGCGGCTCATGATAGTGTCGAGGTATTCTTCAGTCTTCTTGCCAGGCTTGATGCCGGGGATGAAACCATTGTTGCGCTTCAGGTCTTCTGCCATCTGCTTGGGGCGCACGGTGATGGCGGTGTAGAAGTAGGTGAAGGCCACGATCATGATGAAGAAGATGAAGTTATACCAGAAACCGTTGATGTCGGTGAAGGCGTGGAGGAATGCGCCACCTTGGCTGCGGCCAAATCCGGCGAGGGTCACCGGGATAAACATGATAGCCTGAGCGAAGATGATGGGCATCACACCGGCAGCATTTACCTTGAGAGGGATGTACTGGCGTGCGCCTCCGTATTGACGATTGCCGACGATACGCTTGGCGTATTGCACAGGCACCTTGCGGGTACCCTGCACCAGGAGCACAGCTCCGACAGTAACGGCGAACAGGAGGATGATCTCAATCAAGAACATCACCAAGCCGCCCTGGCCAGCTGCTGCGCTCGAGCCGGGGATGCGGCCAGTGATCTCGTACAGGAAGGCTCCCGGCAGACGGGCGATGATACCGATCAAGATGATGAATGATATACCATTGCCAATGCCTCGGTCGGTGATGCGCTCGCCAAGCCACATGATGAACATCGAGCCGGCAGCCAAGATGATGGTCAGCGACACATAGTTCCAGAAATTGAATGTGGCCACGCCATGTGTGCCAGCTTGCAGCACTTGGTATTGCATATTGGCCAAGTAAGCCGGAGCTTGGAGCACCAGAATCAGCACTGTGAGATATCGTGTCCACTGAGTGAGCTTCTGACGTCCGCTCTCGCCTTCTCGCTGCATTTTCTGGAACGAGGGGAGCACCATGCCCAGCAGCTGTATCACAATCGATGCAGTGATGTATGGCATGATTCCCAAGGCAAAGATTGATGCCTGGGAGAATGCGCCTCCCGAGAACATATCCAGGAGCTGCATCATTCCCGTTTTATTGGTGAAATTCGTAAGGGCCTCGATAGCCGCCGGCGACACGCCGGGGAGCACCACGTAGCACCCCACCCTGTATATGAATACAAGGAGGAGTGTTACGAGGAGTCTATCGCGTAGCTCTTCGATCGACCAAATATTTTTAAATGTTTGTACGAATCTCATTTGAATCAGAGTTTTACGATTTTACCGCCTGCCTGCTCGATGGCTTGCTCGGCGGCCTTTGAGAATGCGTGAGCCTCTACGGTGAGGGCTGCGCTGAGCTGGCCGTTGGCAAGAATCTTGACCAGGTGCTTGCGGCTTACCAAGCCAGCTGCGATGAGCTCGTCGAGCCCAATCTTCTCAAGCTGCTTAGCCTCGGCAAGTGCCTGGAGGGCGTCGAGGTTGATGGGGCGATACTCAACGCGCTTCAGAGGCTTGAAGCCAAACTTAGGCAAGCGGCGCTGCAGCGGCATCTGACCGCCTTCGAAACCAATCTTGCGCTTGTAGCCTGAACGCGACTTGGCGCCCTTGTGGCCGCGGGTGGATGTGCCGCCCTTGCCCGAGCCTGGGCCGCGGCCTATGCGTTTTTCGCTGTGGGTTGACCCAGGAGCGGGTTGCAAATTACTTAAGTCCATAGTCTTGTAGGTTTTAGACGTTCTCCACCTTTACCAGGTGATGTACTGCGTTAACCATGCCCCTGATCGAGGGGTTGTCCTCCTTGATCACCGAGTGGTGCATCTTGCGGAGGCCGAGCGCATCAAGGGTTTCCTTCTGCACCTTGGGTGCGTTGATGCGGCTCTTTATTTGGGTGATTTTGATTTGTGCCATTGCTTAGGGTGTAGTTTAACCGTTGAACACTTGCTGGAGGCTGATGCCGCGGCTGCGAGCTACCTCTACGGGCGAACGCATTTCGCTCAGAGCCTCGATGGTGGCCTTTACCAGGTTGTGGGGGTTGGACGAGCCTTTCGACTTGGCCAGCACGTCGGTCACGCCTACGCTCTCAAGCACGGCGCGCATAGCGCCACCGGCCTTCACGCCAGTACCATGCGAGGCCGGCTTCAGGATCACGCGCGATCCGCCGAACTTAGCCTCTTGCTCATGGGGAATGGTGCCTTTGTGCACGGGCACTTCGATCAGGTTCTTCTTTGCGGCCTCCACGCCCTTGGCGATGGCTGCCTGCACTTCGTTGGCCTTGCCTAAGCCGTAGCCGATGACGCCGTTCTCATTGCCTACCACTACGATGGCGGCGAAGGTGAATGTGCGTCCGCCCTTGGTCACTTTGGTCACGCGGTTGATGGCCACTAAGCGATCCTTGAGCTCGATATCGTTGGTAGATTTTACTCTATTGTTCTTTTTTGCCATGTTCGTCAGAATTTAAGTCCGCCTTTGCGAGCGGCGTCAGCCAATGATTTTACGCGGCCGTGGAAGAGGTAGCCGTTGCGGTCGAACACTACCTCGGTGATGCCGGCCTGGAGAGCCTTCTGTGCGATGGCCTCGCCTACCTTAGCGGCGATTTCCACCTTGGTGCCCTGGCCTTCGAGGCCGCGCGACGATGCTGATACCAAGGTTACGCTGCCGTTTTCGGGACGCACGTCTGAGTTGCGGTCGTCGATGAGCTGCACGTAGATTTCCTTATTGCTGCGGAAAACTGTCATGCGAGGGCGCTGGGCTGTGCCGGATACTCTTCCGCGAATGCGGGTCTTGATCTTTGCTCTTCTTTGTTTCTTGTTAACCATAGTTGCGGAAGTTTAATTATTTGGCGCTAGCCGATTTGCCTGACTTGCGGCGGATAACTTCGCCGACGAACTTTATGCCCTTGCCTTTGTAAGGCTCCGGTTTGCGGAGAGAGCGGATCTTAGCGCATACCTGGCCCAGGAGCTGCTTGTCATCGCTCTCGAGGATAATCAGAGGATTCTTGTTGCGCTCTGACTTGGTTTCAACCTTCACCTCATCGGGAAGTTTGATATATATCGCGTGGGAGTAGCCCAGGGCGAGCTCGAGCACTTGGCCCGTAGCGTTGGCGCGGTAGCCTACGCCCACAAGTTCCATCTCTTTGCGGTAGCCTTGCGACACGCCTACCACCATGTTGTGGATCAGGGCGCGGTACAGGCCGTGCATTGCGCGATGCTCTTTCTCGTCATCGGGGCGGCACACATGGACGTGGCCGTCTTCTACTTTTACTTCGATGTCGGGGTTGACGGTGAGGCTGAGGGTGTTTTTCTTGCCCTTTACGGTGACTACGTTGTTGTCTACCTTAACCTCTACTCCGGCAGGGATCTCAATGGGTGCTTTACCTATTCTTGACATATTACTGCAGTGTTAGAGGGATTAGTAGATGTAGCATAGAACCTCGCCGCCCACTTTGAGCTCGGCAGCTTTCTTGTTGGTCATTACGCCTTTCGAGGTCGAAAGGATAGCGATGCCCAAGCCGTTGAGCACGCGCGGCATGTCTTTGTAGCCAGTGTACTGGCGCAGGCCGGGACGCGACACTCTCTTGAGGCCCTTGATGGCGCTCACGTGGTCCTTGGGATCGTATTTGAGGGCTATCTTGATAGTCCCTGCGGGGTTCTCCCCTTCTACAAACTTGTAGTTGAGGATATAGCCTTGCTCGAAGAGAATCTTGGTAATCTCTTTTTTCAAGTTTGAGGCGGGCACCTCCACCACGCGGTGGTTGGCTTTTACCGCATTCCTCACTCTTGTCAGATAGTCTGCTATTGGATCTGTCATTTTTTTGGTTTGTTAAATTGATTGGGCTTTCCCAACAATATTTAAATCATTGCATGCTGAATCAACATCGCGGATGCTTACCAGCTTGCCTTTTTTACTCCGGGGATCAAGCCTTGCGAGGCCATTTCGCGGAATTGGATGCGCGAGATGCCGAATTGGCGCATGTAGCCTTTGGGACGACCGGTGATTGAGCAACGGTTGTGCTTGCGCACGCTCGAGGCGTTCTTGGGCAGCTTCTGCAGCTTCTGGTATACCTCGTAGGCTGATTCGCCTTCCTTGGCGAGCTGGCGAGCCTGCTCCTTGAGCTCTTCCTTGCGCTTAGCGTATTTGGCCACAAGCTTGGCGCGCTTTACCTCGCGCGCTTTCATTGATTCTTTTGCCATATCGGGTTTTTGTGGTTATTTTTTAGCGTTCTTGAAAGGCAAGCCGAATTCGCGCAGCAGGGCGTAGCCCTCCTCGTCGGTGTTGGCCGAAGTCACGAAAGTGATGTTCATGCCCATGAGTTTGCTGATGTTGTCGATGTTGATTTCCGGGAAGATGATCTGCTCGGTCACGCCCAGGGTGTAGTTGCCACGGCCGTCGAGCTTGCCTTCGATGCCCTTGAAGTCGCGGATACGGGGCAGAGCCACGCGGATCAGACGCTCCAGGAACTCATACATGCGGTCGCGGCGCAGGGTCACCATCACGCCGATAGGCATTTTCTTGCGCACCTTGAAGTTTGAGATGTCTTTCTTCGAGAGGGTAGCCACAGCCTTCTGGCCGGTGATGGCGCTGAGCTCGGCGATAGCGGTCTCAATGATCTTCTTGTCCTGGGTGGCGTCGCCGAGGCCCTGGTTGATCACGATCTTCTCGAGCTTGGGCACCTGCATCGGGGTGTGGTAGTTGAATTCCTTAGTCAAGGCCGGAACGATGCGCTCCTGATAGTCCTTCTTTACTGTTGTGTAGCTCATTACTTAATCTCCTCTCCTGATTTTTTGGAATATCTCACTGTCTTGCCCTCAGCGTTCTTGCGGGTGCCGATGCGAGTGGGCTTGCCGCTCTTGGGGTCGAGCAGAGCCAGCTTGCACAGGTAGATGGGAGCTTCCATCTTCACCAGGCCGCCCTGCGGGTGCTGGGCGTTGGGCTTCATGGCTTTGGTCACTATGTTGATGCCTTCGACGATGGCACGGCCTTTCTTGCGGTCTACTGACAGCACGCGGCCCTTCTTGCCGCGGTCCTCGCCTGAGAGGACATACACGATGTCATCCTTCTTGATGTGTATCTTGCTCATTTCGGTGTAGTCTTTTCGATTTGATTAAAGTACCTCGGGTGCGAGCGACACGATCTTCATGTTGGTGGCGCGGAGCTCGCGGGCCACGGGGCCGAAGATGCGAGTGCCGCGGAGCTCTCCAGCATTGTTGAGGAGCACGCAAGCGTTGTCGTCGAATCTGATATAGCTGCCGTCGGGGCGACGGATTTCCTTTTTGGTGCGCACCACCACAGCCTTCGACACGGTGCCTTTCTTCATTTCCGAGCTTGGGATGACGCTCTTGACGGTGACGACGATGATGTCGCCCACCGAAGCGTACCGGCGGCCTGTACCGCCCAGTACATGTATGCACAGCACTTCCTTCGCGCCGCTGTTGTCGGCCACGTTCAACCGGGTTTCTGTCTGAATCATTGTTTACTTAACTTTTTCGATTATTTCTACTAAGCGCCATCTCTTGGTCTTGCTGAGGGGGCGGGTCTCCATCAGCCTTACGGTGTCGCCTACGCTGCACTCGTTCTTCTCGTCGTGGGCGTGGTATTTCTTCGTCTTGTTGACGAATTTGCCGTAGATTGGGTGCTTCTCCTTGTACTTGACGGTGACGGTGATCGTCTTGTCGCCTTTGTTGGAGCTCACCACGCCTACGCGCTCTTTTCTGAGATTTCTCTTTTCTTCCATTTTGAGAATCGTGGGTTTATTGGTTGTTAAGTTCGCGTTTGCGCAGCTCGGTCTTCACGCGGGCGATCATGCGGCGGTCGGCGGTGAGCTTGGCGGGATTGTCAAGCGGCGAGATGCTGTGGTTGATTTTGAGCTGGCGGTAGTCCTTCTCCATCTGAGCCAGGTGCTCGCGCAGGTCGGCTGTGCTCAGCTCCTTTATTTCGTCTTTCTTCATTGCGTTTTACACGTTTTGGGTTGGATCATAGTCGCGTGCCACCACGAACTTGGTAGTTACGGGCAGCTTCTGAGCGGCGAGGCGCAGAGCCTCCTTAGCGATGTCGTAGCTTACGCCTTCCACCTCGATGATGATGCGTCCCGGGGTCACAGGTGCAACGAATCCTTCGGGATTACCTTTACCTTTACCCATACGCACCTCAGCGGGCTTCTTGGTGATAGGCTTATCGGGGAAGATGCGGATCCATATCTGGCCTTGGCGCTGCATGTAGCGGGTCACGGCCACACGGGCAGCCTCAATCTGGCGTCCGGTGATCCATTTCGATTCGAGGGTCTTTATGCCAAACGAGCCGAAAGCGAGCTGGTTGCCGCGCTGGGCCTCGCCCTTCATGCGGCCTTTTTGCTGGCGGCGGAATTTGGTTTTCTTAGGTTGTAACATTTCTAATCAGCCTGTTAGAGGGTTTAACGATTGTTTTTGCCCCTGCGGAAACCTCCACGACGCTGGCGCTCGCCGCGCTCACCGCCTTGCTGGGCCGGACGGCCGGTTTCTTTCTGGGCTGCGAATGATGGAGCCAAGTCGCGGTGTCCGTAAACCTCGCCGCGGCAAATCCATACTTTCACTCCGATCACGCCTACCTTGGTGTGAGCCTCAACGAGAGCGTAGTCGATGTCGGCGCGCAGGGTGTGCAGCGGGGTGCGGCCTTCCTTGAACATCTCTGAGCGGGCCATTTCGGCTCCGTTCAGTCGGCCAGCCACCTGCACCTTGATGCCTTCGGCGCCGGCGCGCATTGTCGATGCCACAGCCATCTTGACGGCGCGGCGGTAAGCGATCTTGCCTTCGATTTGGCGAGCGATGGTCGATGCCACGATCTGGGCGTCGAGCTCGGGGCGCTTAACCTCAAACACGTTGATCTGAACGTCCTTGTCGGTGATTTTGCGCAGCTCCTCTTTGAGCTTCTCTACATCCTGTCCTCCCTTGCCGATGATCAAGCCGGGGCGAGATGTGCAAATGGTGATGGTGATAAGCTTGAGCGTGCGCTCGATCACGATGCGCGACACGCTGCACTTGGCGAGGCGCACATTCAGATATTTGCGGAGCTTGGAATCCTCAAGCAGGGTGTCGCCGTAGCGACGGCCACCATACCAGTTGGAATCCCAGCCGCGGATGATGCCCAAGCGGTTGCTGATTGGATTTACTTTCTGTCCCATGTCTTAATCCTTTTTAGGTTTGTTGGCAATCTCATCTACGATCAGGTACACGTGGTTGGCGCGCTTGCGGATGCGGTAGCCGCGGCCCTGGGGCGCGGGGCGCAGACGCTTGAGCATCGGAGCCGGGTTGACGTAGATGGTGGAAATGTAGAGCTCGCCGCTTTCGGCCTTGCGGTCGTTTTTGGCTTCCCAGTTGGCTACGGCCGAGCGCAGCATCTTCTCCAAGCGGGCAGCTGCCTCCTTGTTCGAGAATTTGAGGATGCCGAGGGCGCGGAACACTTCCTGGCCGCGGATCAAGTCGGCGACAAGACGCATCTTGCGGGGCGACGAAGGTATGTTGGTGAGCTTTGCGAATGCCACATCCTTGCGGGCTTCTTTCATTCGGTCGGCTGCTAGTCTTTTTCTTTTACCCATTTTGATTTCTTTTTAGGTGTAAGTTGTCGGGCCCTGATTATTTCTTCTTGTTGCCAGCGTGGCCGCGGAATGTGCGGGTGGGGGCAAATTCGCCCAGCTTGTGTCCGACCATGTTTTCGGTCACGTACACGGGGATGGACTTGTTGCCGTTGTGCACTGCGAAAGTGTGGCCTACAAATTCAGGGGCGATCATCGATGCGCGGCTCCAGGTCTTGATGACCGACTTCTTGCCGGTGGCCTCCATGTCGGCCACCTTCTTTTCGAGCTTGGCGCTGATAAAGGGTCCTTTTTTAAGTGAACGACTCATATTCTTTGTTGCAATTATTCAGATTACTTCTTTCTTCTCTCGATAATGTACTTGGTCGAGTGCTTCTTGGGAGCGCGTGTCTTCAGGCCCTTAGCGTAGAGACCCTTGCGCGAGCGGGGATGTCCACCAGAAGCGCGGCCTTCGCCACCGCCCATTGGGTGGTCAACTGGGTTCATGACGACACCGCGGTTGCGCGGACGACGACCCAGCCAACGGCTGCGACCGGCCTTGCCGCTCTGCTCCAGCGAGTGCTCGCTGTTGCCAACCACACCCACGGTTGCCTTGCAAGCCGAGAGGATTTTGCGGGTTTCTCCCGAAGGAAGTTTGATAATTGCGTAGTCGCCTTCGCGTGACACGAGCTGTGCGAAGGTTCCGGCCGAGCGTGCGATGCGCGCTCCCTGGCCCGGGCGCATTTCGATGTTGTGGACCACAGTACCGACTGGAATGGCGCTCAACGGGAGAGCGTTGCCGATTTCAGGAGCGGCCTCAGCGCCTGAGACTACTTTTTGGCCGACTTCGAGGCCGTTGGGGGCCACGATGTAAGCCTTTGAGCCGTCGACGTAGTAAAGCAGTGCGATGCGCGCGCTGCGGTTGGGATCGTACTCGATCGATTTTACTACGGCAGGCACTCCGTCTTTGCTTCTCTTAAAGTCAATGATGCGATATCTGCGCTTGTGTCCACCGCCAAGGTAGCGAGCGGTGAGATGTCCCTCGGAGTTGCGACCTCCGGTTGAGCGCTTGCCGACTGTAAGAGACTTTTCCGGCTTAGTAGCAGTGATCGTACCTTTGAATACGCCGATAATCTTGTGTCTTTGCCCCGGAGTTGTGGGCTTGAATTTTCTTACTGCCATTGCTTATCTTAGATGTTGCTAAAGAAATCAATTGTCTCGCCTTCGGCCACGGTGACATAGGCTTTCTTCCAAGCCTCGGTCTTGCCGCGGAGAAGGCCGCTCTTTGTCCAGCGCGACTTGTTCTTGCGGCGCACCTGTGCGGTGTTGACGCTGAGAACCTTCACGCCGTAGAGCTTCTCTACGAGGTCCTTGATCTGGAACTTGTTGGCGTCGGGAGAAACGCGGAATGTATATTGCCCGACTTTCTCTGTGACTCTCGTAGCTTTTTCGCTTACGATGGGTTGAATCTGGATATCCATTGTTGCTTCCTCCTTAGTCCTTGTTGTTGATGATATCGAGGCTGGCCTCGGTGAGGATGATGGCCTTGTTGTTCATGATGCCATAGGTGTTGACATCGAGAGCGCGCATCAGACGCTGGCCGGGCACGTTGCGCATAGCCAGGTACACGTTCTCATTGTTCTCGGGGAGAACTACCAGCACCTTCTTGCCGTCGACCTTCAGGTCCTTGGCCATCTTCACGTATTCCTTGGTGCGAGGCTCGGCGAATTTGATGTCCTCGACCACGATGATCTGGCCGTCGGCTGCCTTCTGGCTCCATGCTGAGCGGCGTGCCAGCTCTTTGGTTTTCTTGTTGACCTTGAAGCGATAGTCGCGTGGCTTAGGGCCGAATACGCGAGCGCCGCCTGAGAGCAGAGGCGAGTTGATGTCGCCGATGCGTGCGCCGCCGCCGCCTTTTTGCTTGTGCAGCTTGCGGGTCGAGCCCGAGATTTCGCTGCGCTCCTTGCTCTTGTGGGTGCCCTGGCGCTGGTTGGCGAGGAATTGCTTTACATCGAGGTATACGGCGTTCTCGTTGACAGTGATGCCGAACACTGCGTCGTTGAGCACTGCTTTGCGGCCGGTGTCGCGGCCGTCTTGTGTGAGGATTGCGAGTTCCATATTACTTCTCAATTAAAACGATTGAACCTTTGCTGCCGGGGATCGAGCCCTTGATCATCAGGAGGTTGTGCTCAGGGATCACCTTGATCACTTGCAGATTCTGTACAGTCACATTCTTGTTGCCCATTTGGCCGGCCATGCGCATGCCTTTGAACACCTTTGCGGGGTACGAGCAGGCGCCGATCGAACCGGGAGCGCGCAGGCGGTTGTGCTGGCCGTGGGTGCTTTGGCCCACGCCGCCGAATCCGTGGCGCTTCACTACGCCTTGGTAGCCCTTGCCCTTCGATACTCCGGCCACGTCTACGAAGTCGCGGTCGGTGAAGAGGTCTACGCCGATGGTGTCGCCCAGGGCGTATTCTTGGTTAAACCCGTCGAACTCGGCCAAGTGGCGCTTGGGGGTTACGCCGGCAGCCTTGAAGTGCCCGAGCTCGGGCGCGGTGCAGTGCTTTTCCTTCTGCTCCTCGAATCCGAGCTGCAGAGCGCTGTAACCGTCCTTCTCAACTGTTTTCACTTGAGTAACCACGCAAGGACCTACTTCGATAACAGTGCACGGTATGTTCTTGCCGTCGGCACTGAATACGGATGTCATTCCGATTTTCTTTCCAATTAATCCTGGCATTTCTTTTGCGGTTTATTATTATTGAGGTTTCATAAGGGCTGGGCCGCTTGGCGCGGCCCGGCCGCTGATGTTATTGTATTAAACTTTGATTTCTACTTCCACGCCGCTGGGGAGCTCGAGCTTCATGAGGGCGTCGACTGTCTTGGCGGTCGAGTTGTAGATGTCGATCAGTCTCTTATAGGATGAGAGCTGGAACTGCTCGCGGCTCTTCTTGTTGACGAAGGTCGAGCGGTTCACAGTGAAGATGCGCTTGTGAGTGGGCAGTGGAATTGGGCCGCTGATCACCGCGCCGGTGGTCTTCACTGTCTTTACGATCTTCTCGGCGCTCTTGTCGACGAGGTTGTGGTCGTAAGATTTAAGTTTGATTCTGATTTTTTGGCTCATATTTTTGGTTGGGTGTTTATTTTTATTTCAACAAGTCAACTCGGCCCTGGCACTCGGTGAGCACCTGGCGGGCAATCGAGCTTGAGACTTCAGCGTAGTGCGAGAACGACATAGTGCTGGTTGCGCGGCCCGAGGTGATTGTGCGCAGTGCGGTGACGTAGCCGAACATCTCGGCCAGAGGGGCCTTCGCCTTCACCACACGTGCACCCGAGCGGCTTGTCTCCATGCCTTCTACTTGTCCGCGGCGCTTGTTGAGGTCGCCGATCACATCGCCCATTGATTCCTCGGGTGTCACCACCTCGATCTTCATGATGGGCTCGAGCAGCACGGGGCCTGCCTTCTCCGAAGCCTTCTTGAAGGCCTGGATGGCGCAGAGCTCGAATGACAGCTGGTCAGAGTCAACCGGGTGGAACGAACCATCGATCACTGTCACCTTGAGGTGCTCTACGGGGAATCCGGCGAGCACGCCGTTGCGCATAGCGTTGGTGAAGCCTTTCTGGATGGCGGGGATGAACTCCTTGGGGATGTTGCCGCCCTTAACCTCGTCGACAAACTCGAGCGAGCCTTGGAAATCCTCATCGACGGGTTCAACGCGCACGATGATGTCAGCGAATTTACCGCGACCGCCGGTCTGCTTCTTGAATACCTCGCGCAGCTCTACGGGCTTGGTGATTGCCTCCTTGTAGGTCACTTGCGGACGACCCTGGTTGCACTCAACCTTGAACTCGCGGCGCAGACGGTCGATGATGATGTCGAGGTGAAGCTCGCCCATGCCCGAGATGATGGTTTGGCCAGTCTCCTCGTTGGTGGCAACGCGGAATGTCGGGTCCTCTTCGGCCAGCTTCTGCAGGCCAACACCCAGCTTGTCGAGGTCCTTTTGGGTCTTGGGCTCTACGGCGATTCCGATCACGGGATCTGGGAACTCCATAGCCTCAAGCACGATGGGATGGTTCTCGTCGCAGAGGGTGTCGCCAGTGCGGATATCCTTGAAGCCGACGCCGGCGCCGATGTCGCCGCAGCCGATCTGCTCCTTGGGGTTCTGCTTGTTGCTGTGCATTTGGAACAGGCGCGATATTCTCTCCTTCTTGCCCGAACGTGTGTTGAGCACGTAGCTGCCGGCATCGACATTGCCCGAGTAGACGCGGAAGAAGCACAGACGGCCCACGTAGGGGTCGGTTGCGATCTTGAAGGCCAAGGAGCACATGGGTGCCTCGGCGCTGGGCTCGCGAGTCTCGATGCGGTCGGGTTCGCCGGGATAGTGTCCTGTCACGGCTCCGGCGTCGACCGGGCTGGGCAGGTAGGCGCATACGCAGTCGAGCAGCGGCTGCACGCCCTTGTTCTTGAACGACGATCCGCAGATCATCGGCACGATGTCCATCTTCAGAGTAGCGGCGCGCAGAGCGTGCTTGATCTCCTCCTCGGTGATGGTCGATGGGTCGTCAAAGTACTTGGCCATCAGCTCATCGTCATACTCAGCGATCATCTCGAGCATCTTGTCGCGATACTCGTTGGCCTCGTCCTGCAGGTTGGCCGGAATGTCCTCGACCGAGTAGTCGGCTCCCATGGTCTCGTCGTGCCAGAAGATTGCCTTCATGCGCACCAGGTCGACCACGCCCTTGAATGTCTCCTCAGCCCCGATGGGGATTTGGATCGGGCAGGGATTGGCGCCGAGCACCTCGCGCACCTGGCGCACCACCTCGTAGAAGTTAGCGCCTGAGCGGTCCATCTTGTTGACGTAACCGATGCGGGGCACATTGTACTTGTCGGCCTGGCGCCACACGGTCTCGCTCTGGGGCTCAACGCCGCCTACGGCGCAGAATGTGGCCACGGCTCCGTCGAGCACGCGCAGCGAGCGCTCTACCTCGACGGTGAAATCGACGTGTCCCGGGGTGTCGATGAGGTTGATCTTGAACTTTTCGTCGTTGTATTTCCAGAAGGCTGTCGTAGCGGCGCTGGTGATCGTGATTCCACGCTCCTGCTCCTGCTCCATCCAGTCCATAGTGGCGGCTCCGTCGTGCACCTCGCCGATCTTGTGTGTAAGGCCGGTGTAGAAGAGGATGCGCTCCGACGTGGTGGTCTTGCCGGCATCGATGTGAGCCATGATGCCGATGTTACGGGTATATTTAAGAAGTTCGTCTATCTTAGCCATTGTCCTATGCTTGTTGGAATTTTATACCAATGAAAATTTATTAGAAGCGGAAGTGGGCAAACGCACGGTTAGCTTCGGCCATCTTGTGCATGTCTTCTTTGCGCTTGTAGGCACCGCCCTGGTTGTTGAAGGCGTCGACGATCTCGGCGGCGAGCTTGTCGCTCATGGTCTTTCCGCCGCGCTTGCGTGCATAAGATATTAGATTTTTCATTGATATAGATTCCTTGCGGTCGGGGCGGATCTCGGTAGGTACCTGGAATGTGGCACCGCCCACGCGACGGCTCTTCACCTCAACCTGCGGGGTGACGTTCTCAAGAGCCTTTTTCCAAATTTCGAGGGCAGTCATCTCCTCGTTGGGCATCTTCGACTTCACAGTCTCCAGTGCATTGTAGAATATGGTGTAGGCCGTGTTCTTCTTGCCGTCGTACATGAGGTGGTTGACAAACTTCGACACTCTCACGTCGTCGAACACGGGGTCGGGCAGGATTACCCGTTTCTTAGGCTTTGCCTTTCTCATTTTGGTGGTAAGTGTTGTGTTTTTGATTGCTTGGCTGCTTGTTGCTTTGTCATCTTCAGCCCCTCGCCCTGCCGGTCCTCTGGCTCGGCGTAAAGGATATGGCGGGGCGGCTTACTCAGCCGGTGGTTGCCGCGGTACAAGAAATTCAAAAACGAGTTAGAAAATTGTTTGTCTCCGGCCCTGCGGCGGGCCGGGCTTCTCTCGGGCGCATTAAGAGTGCTTCACCCTCCTTATATTATATAGCGGGAGGATTACTTCTTGGCTGCGCCGGCCTTGGGACGCTTGGCGCCGTACTTCGAGCGGCGCTGGGTGCGGTCCTTGACGCCGCTGGTGTCGAGGGTGCCGCGCACGATGTGGTAGCGCACGCCGGGCAGGTCCTTGACGCGGCCTCCGCGCACCAGCACGATCGAGTGCTCCTGCAGGTTGTGGCCCTCGCCGGGGATGTAGCTGTTGACTTCCTTGCCGTTGGTGAGTCTCACACGTGCGACCTTGCGCATTGCCGAGTTAGGCTTCTTGGGGGTGGTGGTGTACACGCGCACACACACGCCTCGGCGCTGCGGGCAAGAATCCAGGGCTGGCGACTTGCTCTTGTCCTCGAGCGCCACGCGTCCTTTTCTTACTAATTGCGAAATAGTAGGCATCTTAGTGGTTGGTTTACTTTTTTTGTTTTTATCTGTTTCGATCTTCGTTTCTAATCGTTTCGCAACCCCGGCATACACACCGCAAAGCGCACCTATCGCGCTATCAATCAGGCGATTGAAGGCGGCAAGGCGGCTATTTGCTCAGAATTGCACTGCAAAGTTACGAATTATCTCGCTAATTACCAAATATTTCGGTAAAAAAAAATCTTAAGCCCACAATATTATCCATAGGCCGCTGTCGCGGCCTGGAGGCCATAAAGCCACAAGGGCATAAAGCCATAAGTTATAGATCAGGCATAGGTCTTATAAGTTTGTGGTTTTATGGCCTTGTGGCTTTATGGTATAGAGTCGCAAATGCGGCTCCGATTTTTCCTTGTGGCTTTATGGCCTCAGCGGCGCTTGCGCCGCCTAATTAACATCTATGAATCGCTTTTATGTTAAATTTTGCTACTTTATGATAAAATTTTATCAAAACATGATGATTGGTTAAAAAAAGTTTGCTTACTTTGTGCCCGAATCAACTATTTACACCTATTCTACACCACTTCTTCTCCCCCCAATCTATCAAACCCGCAGAGCAAGAGAGCCTGTGCCCAAGCGCAAATTAAGAGTAAAAGACCAATCCTAACTAACGCTTCAACTTATCATACACGTAACAACGCAAACCATAAAAACTAACTAATCTCATAACTAATTTAAAACTACTCTTGCATGAAGAACGTTTGTTTTCAAATGAGTCGGAGAGCTTGGTTGGCCATAGCCATGGCTATGCTGCTGGCTTTCCCGGCGCTGGCGCAAAAGATCACCGTACAAGGCACGGTCACCGAGCCTGACGGCGAACCCGCCATCGGCGTGAGCATCACGGTAGAAGGCACCACCATCGGTGTCAACACCGACTACAACGGCGACTTCCGCCTCGAGTGCGATCCCAACGCCACCCTCGTAGTCAGCTATGTGGGCTACGAGACCATGCACGTCAAGGTCGACGGGCGCACCCACCTCGACATCAAGCTCGCCTCGCAGAGCAAGGCCCTCGAGGAAGTGGTCGTAATCGGCTACGGTACAGTCAAGAAAGAAGACGCCACCGGCTCTGTCTCGGTCATCAAGCCCGACGAAATTGAGGCTGGTATTTCGACATCAGCTCAGGACCTGCTCACTGGCGCAAGCCCTGGTGTGGTTGTGACTGCTTCAGGTGGTTCGCCTGACGGCGCTGGTACAATCCGTATCCGTGGCGGCTCATCTCTGTCTGCTACCAACGACCCTCTGATTGTGCTTGACGGTGTGCCTCTGACCAACGACGGTTTCGATGGCATGAACCCTCTGGCTATGATTGCCCCGGACAACATCGAATCGATGACCATCCTCAAGGACGCATCAGCAACCGCTATCTACGGTAGCCGCGCATCCAACGGCGTCATCATCATCACCACCAAGAAAGGCCAAAAAGGCAAACCCCAAATCAACTTCTCGGCTACTGTCAGCGTAAACACCGCACGTAAGAAACTTGACGTGCTCGATGGCAATACTTTTGCCGACATGATCAAGACCTACTATGGCGAAGAGTCAAGTGCTTACGCAGCAATCGGGCGCAACTCTGACGGCAGCGTCATTAACACCAATTGGCAAGACGAGATCCTGCGTACCTCAGTATCGCAAGACTACAACCTGAGCGTCGGCGGCACAGCCGGTTGGCTCCCCTATCGCGTGAGCGGCAGCTACACTCAATCGGAAGGTATCATCAAGACCTCTGACATGAAGCGTGTCACTGCTGGTATCAACCTCACTCCGCAATTCTTCAATGGCTTGCTCAAGGTGCAACTCAATGTCAAGGGCATCTATATCCGCCAGCAGGATGCCGATGATTCAGCCATCGGCGACGCTGTGGCTATTGACCCTACTCGCACTGTGCATGACTATACCGCATCAGGCAACTCACAGTATCCTTATTTCTATAATGGATGGTCAACATCTGTGACAGGCGGCCAGGACTTCAACACTCAAGGCACCCTCAACCCCGTGTCACGCCTTGTTGACCCCGACAAGCACAAGGACGTATACCGCAGCAATGGTAACCTGCAGATCGACTATGCCCTTCACTTCCTGCCCGACCTTCACCTTAACCTCAACCTCGGTTACGATGTTGAGAAAGGCTCATATCACTATGGAGTGCCTGCCAACTCGCCTCTGGCTTGGAACAGCAACTATAAGGATGGTGCTGGATATGAATACTACAAGTATGAACTTCGCCGCAATACCCTGCTTGACTTCTATGCCAACTACAAGAAGAATTTTGACAAGATCGAATCTGATCTCGATGTAATGGTTGGTTATTCATGGCAGCGTTTTGACGACCATGGCCGTCAGAACAACAATGAGTTCACAACTATGGGCTTCCAGATGCCTTCAGCTACCAATGGCGTCCTCACCCAACTCACCTCAAGCGATAGCTACAAGGTTGGTGACACCTACTCGCCTTGGTACTATTGGAACACTGGGCGTCTGCAACTCCTCTCATTCTTCGGCCGTCTCAACTATACCTACAAAGACACCTATCTGTTGACCTTCACCCTTCGTGATGACGGTACCTCGCGCTTTAGCAAAGACAACCGTTGGGCACTGTTCCCATCGTTAGCTCTCGGCTGGAAGATCAACAACATGCCTTTTATGGAAAGTGTCAACCAATACATGAATGAGTTTAAGCTCCGTCTCGGCTGGGGTATCACTGGTCAGCAGTCAGTGGGTGGATACTTCCCCTACGTTGCAACCTACTCGGTATCTCAACAGGGTTCTTACTACCCCAACATGTATACTGGCCAATATGTCAACTCAAGCGGACAAGTCGTAGGTCTCACCTACTATCCCGAGGGTTACAATCCTGACCTGAAGTGGGAGCAAACCACTACTTGGAACGTCGGTCTCGATATGGCATGGTGGAACAACCGCCTCACCGTTGCTCTCGACTGGTACCTGCGCAACTCTAAGGACCTGCTCTCTTATGTAACCGTAGCTCCTGGCTCGGCTACCACCAACATGATGGACCAGAATATCGGTACTCTCCGCAATATCGGTCTTGAGGCCACCATCGGTGCTCGCGTTATCAGCACTAAGGATTTCATGTGGAAAACCAGCTACAACATCGCTTGGAACCACAACGAAATCACCAAGCTCAACAACACCGACGACCCCAACTCGTACGTAACCACTGGCTCGATGGGCGCTACCGGCAATACTTGCCAAGCTCACAAGGCAGGCTACGCTGCTTATACCTTCTTGCTCTATGAACAAGTGTACGACAGCAACGGCGATCCTATCGAAGGCTGCTATGTTGACCAGAACGGCGACGGTCAGATCAACCAAGTCGACCTCGTGTTCAAGCACAGCCGCGACCCCAAGGTGACCATGACCTGGAACAACAACTTCTCATATAAGAATTGGGACTTCTCATTCTCACTCCGCGCCAACATCGGCAACTATGTGTACAACAACGTAAAGGCTGGCCGTATCTACACCGCCGGTATGTACACCAACTCGACCCTGCGCAACCTCGTCAAGAATGATGTCTATTTCAGCGGTCAAGAGTTCTACAGCGACTACTTCTTGGAGAATGCTGGCTTCTTGCGTTGCGACAATATCACCGTTGGCTATACCTGGGACAACCTGATTAAGAATCAGCTGCGTCTGCGCCTCTACGGAGCTGTCCAGAACCCATTCGTTATCACAAAGTATTCGGGCATCGATCCTGAAATCTTTGACGGTATCGACTCAAGCGTTTATCCTCGCCCTGTTACCTTTAACATCGGTGTCGTAGCTACATTCTAATCTTGGTCTCTAAATGAAAAAAATACTTTATATGAAATCATATTTCAGCAAAATATTCACAGGCGCAGCCCTGCTCACGCTGACTGGCTTCGCGTCCTGCACTGGGGACTTGGATCAGCTGCCCCAGGACCCCAACAGCACCACCGCTGTCAATTTTGCCGAGAATCCACGCGAATACATTGGCGGCGTAATGGCGAAATGCTACAGCTCGCTGGCCGTATCAGGTCAGGGTGGCCCCAACGGCGATGCCGATATCTCTGGTCTCGATGGCGGTACCTCGCAATGGACTCGTACTATCTTCATGCTTGAGGAATTCCCCACTGATGAGAATCTCTGGTTGTATGATGATGGTGGTGTTGATGAAATGCGCTGGGCCACTTGGGGCTCGGCCAACGTAGCCATCTTCGGCACCTATTCTCGTCTTTACACTCACATTGCAGTTTGCAACGACTTCATCCGCCTCACTCGCGAACTTGGCGACTATGGCATCGAGGTTGGTGGAACTGGCGACACTGCTATCTCACAAGATGAGATTGATCAGTTCGTACTCGAGGCACGCGCTCTTCGCGACTTATCGTACTTCTATATCATTGACTTCTTCGGCAATGCTGTTGTCGCTTGGGATGACATGGCTTATGGCGAAATTCCGCCTCAAACCACACGCACCGAGCTCTACACCAAGGTGGTTGAAGACCTTGAGGATGTATTGGCTTCATTCCCTGACACCACTCCCGTCTATGGCCGCATCGGCAAGGACGCTGTCGAGGCCCTGCTTGTGAAGTTCTATCTTAATGCTGAGGTTTACACCGGCACAGCCCAATGGAGCAAGTGCTATGAGCATTGCAAAAACATCATTGCTCGTCACCAAGGCGGTGGTTACCAAAACTCTGGTCTAGCCAACGACTATCTGTCGCTCTTCTGCGCCAGCAACAAGATGTTCGCTCCTGGCGGTGCTCTCTCTGCCCAGAACGAAATCCTCTGGAATATTCCTCAGGCTACTACCTACTGCGAACCTTGGGGTGGCTCAACCTTCCTTGTGAATGCTGCTATCAAGAACATGCCTAACAGCGATCTCTCAAAGGGCTATATGAACCAACTCTGGTACGGAACCAATGACTCTTGGAGCTGTATGCACGCTCGTAAAGAATTTGCCGAGCTCTTTGACACATACGGTGATGTCACTGGCGACAAGCGTACAGTGCTTTGGCTGACCGAGTCTGCTGGCTTCTCAATGGAGAACGTTCCTTACAATGAGTTCCAAGCTGGTTACGCATCAATCAAGTACACTGCTGTACCTTGCAACGATGATGGTTCAATGCCTATTTGGGATTACACTGTGACTGGAGATGATGGCACTACCCTCACCTTGCCTCGCGCTGGCGTAGCTGATGCCGATGGCAATGTGCCTTACAATGGCCACCACGATACCAATGTACCAGTAATCCGTCTTGCCGAGATTTATCTGTCAGCTGCTGAGTGCGCTTACAATAACGCTTCTGGAATTACCCAAGCGGAGGGTCTCAACTATCTCAACCTGATCCGCAACCGCGCTGGCCTCGACAACATCTCTCAACTCACATCCCAAGCAATCCTCGATGAACGAGCTCGCGAGCTCTATTGGGAGAATAACCGTCGTACCGACCTTATCCGCTTCGGAAAATGGATCAGCGGTTACAACTGGAGCTGGAAAGGTGGCGTTCAGACTGGTACTAACCTGCCAAGCCATTTCAACTTGTATCCTCTGCCGAGCGATGTCCTCGCTACTTACGGCTCAGCTATGACTCAGAACACGGGCTACTAATCAGCTAACCGATTAAAGAAACTAACAGATGAAAAAGATATCATTCATATTAGCATCAGTTGCATTGCTCGGCTCGGCTGCTCTGACGGGCTGTGTGCAAGACACGCAACCTCGCATCTCTGACCCGACAGAGTTTGTGCTCAACACGCCCGCTCTGAGCAGCAACGTGTACATACTCAACTCTGCTTCGACAGTCGACCTCACCTGGAGCCAGCCTAACTATGGTCTTGGCTTGGTGCCCAACTACTACGTGATGCTCTCTGAGTATCCCGAATTCAAGGATGCCAATGGCGAGGACTCCTATACAGAGCTTAACACCATCTACACTTCTGCCAGTGCTGCCATCAGCGGTGCTGATATGGCTGCCGCTCTGCAGAATATGTATGGTTGGGAAAGCGAAGAAGATGTGCCCACTACTCCAGTTGACATTTATGTGCGTGTACGTTCTGAAATTCCCAACTACGAGGCTGGCACTATTCTCTCTAACGTCATTTCACTGAGCTGCTTAAGCTACTTCGTTGTAACTGGTCCGGATGAAATCTGGCTCATTGGCCAATGCGAAGGCTGGAACATCGCTAGCGCTGACGGATGGGAACTCTATGAGACCGAACAAGGCTCTAAGATTTATAAGGGTGCATTCGATATACCCGCTGGAGAATTCCAATTCCGCTTCTATGACAAGCTTGGCGATTGGGAGCACTACTCAATCGGTTCGCAAGATGAAGACGCTTCTATTGACATCTCAACTCAGATGGCAACAGGCAAATACACTGGCGAGTGCTTCTACGATCCCGACACCGAAGCTGCTGGCAAGGGTTCTTGGTCATATCCTGATTGGGAAGGCGGTACACTTACAATCACTGTCGACCTCAATGACATGACCGTTGAATTTATCGCTGGTGCTGTGGCTGCTGAAATCTATGTCATTGGCCAATGCCAAGGATGGGATATCAATAGTGACTCAATGCCTCTGGTTGAGACTCCTGCTGGTTCAAATATCTACATGGGCACCTATTACATTGATGCTGATTGCTTCCAATTCCGCTTCTACTCGAAGCTTGGCGACTGGAACTACAATTCAATCGGCTCGCAGGACGATGATGCACCCGTAGATATCTCTGCATGGATGGCCAACGGCCTCTATTCTGGCGCATGCTTCTACGATCCCGACACCGAGAAGGCTGGCAAGGGCTCATGGTCAGTAGATGGCTGGACTGGTGGCAACGTATCCATGACTGTCAACCTCAACGACCTGACCGTACAGTTCGAAACCGTTGAATAATAGTGTCTAACTACCAAATGCAGATTTACATGAAAAAATTAGGTATATATCTATTGCCGCTGCTTGCGCTGGGCTTGGTTACCTCTTGCGAGGAGGATCCATTCAAGGGCATAGCCCAAGAAAACGCTCAGGAGCCGCTTTTGACCATCGACGGCGTGCAAGTTGCCGAAGGTTCTGGCATTTCTGGCAGCGCACTCGACCTCAACAACTATGTTGACCAGACAATCCCAGTCATCTCAGTCACTGAGGCTGAAAACCTCCCCGAGGATGCCAGCGTAAGCTTTGAGATGCAAGTGGCCTCTGATTCTAATTTCTCTGATGCCCAGACACTCCAAGTGACCGATGGTGCGGTCAGCGCCAATGACTGGAGCAATGCTTTCCGCACTATTCTTGGCAACTCGCCCAAAGCCAAAACCAACTATGTGCGTTTCCTGGCTTATGTCAACCAAGGTGACACTGAGGTGCGCCTCGGCAGCATGGATACTTATCTGTGCGAGAAGAGCCTGACAGTTACCCCGATTGATCTCGGTCTCACTATCGAATCAGCCTACTATCTGATTGGTACGTGCAATGGCTGGAACGGCGATGACTTGGCTGCATGGCAGTTCAGCCACTCTGACAAGGATGTCTATGATGATCCCAACTTCTACATCGAGGTTGAAATCACTCAAGACCAAATCGATGCCAACTCAGGCTGGTGGTGGAAGATAGTGCCTCAGAGCAATATCGACGCTGGCAATGTATGGCAACTCGGTATCCTTGGCGTTGTCAACAATGGCGATACCAGCCTCTCGGGCTACCTCACCGCTACTCCTAAGGAAGGCGCAAGCGAAGTAGGCGCTGGGTGTATAATGGAAGCAGGCAAGTACAAGATGACCATCAATATGGAAGATGGCTCGTATGAGTTCACCGCTTCTGGCCAACTCTACGCCATTGGCGACGGCTGCAACTGGAGCTTCGATAACGCTCCAAAGATTATGCGCTTCGACAACAAGTTTGGCGAATTTGAGGCTGAATATGCAGGCTTTGCATATATCGTATCTCAAGTTAAGTTCACCGATGCTCCAGACTGGAACCACGGCAACTATGGAATGGGTACTAATGACCTTGGCGTTGACGTTCCCGGCACTCTGGCCGACGGTAGCAACACTAACCTGCCCGTAGATGATGGCGAAGGCACATACTTCTGCGCTGTCAATATCACCAACCTTACCTATGAACTGACTCGTGTCAACCAAGTTGGCATGATTGGCGACTTCAACAGTTGGGCTGGAGATGAAGACATGACCCCCAATGAAGACTACACCATTTGGACTGGCACTCTCACCCTCAGCGATGCTGGTGGCTGGAAGTTCCGCATGAATGGCGGTTGGGACATTAACCTTGGTGGTGATACCTCAAACCTCACATTCAATGGTGACAACATCAATAGCGCTGCTGGCACCTACACCGTGACCCTCGACCTCACCACAGCCCCCTACACCTGCACCATCCAATAA
>JAJBUH010000140.1 GCA_020860445.1 Bacteroidales bacterium
CGATCAGCACGTAGTCGAACAGCTCGCGCACGTTGTCGATCACCTGCTTCAGGCGTGGGTTGAACAGCAGCTCGGTCGGATTAGGCGGCATCGTGCCGATGGGAATCATGGAGAAGTTCTCGTGCTTGTCGCTCTGCACGATGATGTCGTTGAGGCTGTCGGTGCGGCAGCCCAGGAAGTCGCTCAGACCCACCTTGGGCGAGCCGACGTACTGAGAGGCCGAGCCGTGGCGAAGGTCGCCGTCGATCACCAGCACGCGCTTGCCCTTGATGGCCAAGGACACCGCTATGTTGATCGACAGGAACGACTTGCCCGAGCCGGGATTGAACGAGGTGACGCAGATCACGTTGCTGTGGTCGGCGCTCTCGGTCATGAACTCGAGGTTGGTGCGCAGCACGCGGAAGGCCTCGTTGATGATGTCGCGGCTCCCCTCCTTGACCACCACCGCCTTGCGCTGCGGGGCCTTGCGCTGCAGCAGCCCGATCTTCTGGGTCTCGAACTGCGGGATCTCGCCGACGAAGGGCACCGACAGGGCCTCAAGGTCCTTGCGGCCGCGTATCTTGGTGTTCATCGACTCGCGCAGGTAGATCACCACCGCCGGGATGAGCAGCCCGATGACCACGCCGCAAAGCAGTATCTTGTTGCGCACCGGCGCGGTCGGCGAGAACGAGCCGTTGGGAGGGGTGATTATGCGCGTGTTGTAAGCGGTGAAGGCCTGAGACAGCTCGTTCTCCTCGCGCTTCTGCAGCAGGTAGAGGTACAGCGATTCCTTGACCTTCTGCTGGCGCTCGACCGAGAGCAGGTACTTGGCCTGGGTGGGGTTGCTGGCGATGCGGGCGGTGGTTTGCGCCTCGCTGGCCTGTAAGCTCTTGATCTGGGCGTTGAGCGCCGCCATCTGGTTGTCGACTGACAGGATTATGGCCGAGCGCAATTCCCCAAGCCTTTCCTCCATCTGAACGACCAGGGGATTCTTCTGCGAGGTGTTGGCCAGCAGCGAGTTGCGCTCAAGCAGCTGGTTGTTGTACTCAGCAATTTGGCTCTCTATCTTGATGCTCTCGATGCCCGAGTTGGCCGGGATGAGCTGCAGGCGGTTGGCGTCGTTGCTGAGGTGGTCGCGTATGTATCGCGCCATGTACAGCTGGTTGTTGAGGGCCATGATCTGGGCGTTGTTGCTGGTGCTCTGCTGCATATACATCTGCGATGCGGCTTGCACGTCGGGCAGCAGGTGCTCGCTCTTGTACGATGAGATGTCGCTGTCGACGCTCCCCAGCTCCTGCTCGATCACGCCGAGGCGCTCGTTGATGAAGCGCGAGGTCGAGATGGCGATCTGGTTCTTGTCGCGCACCCAGTTCTCGTTGTAAACGGAAATAAGGGTGTTGAGCACGTCCTCGGCGCGCTGTATGGAGTTGTCCATGCAGGTGAGGTTGATGATCGAGGTCTCCTTGCTGTTGAGGGCCACGGTCAGGTGGGCGCAGTAGCGGTTGATGGCGGCGAAGACGCTCGACTTGCTGACGTACAGGCGAGCCTCCTGGCCGGGCTCGTAGACGGCGGTCGGGATGACCACCACGGCCCCGAGGGGTGTCGGCACGGTGTCGCGCAGCGAACCCTTGACGATGTCGTCGTACTTCTCCTTGCCGCGCACGATGTCGCGCAGCGAGTAGTCGCCCTCGGGCGAGACGTCGAGGGTGAACGAGGCGGACTCGTTCTCGGCCAGGTCGGGGAGGCTGACCCTGACGGGCAGCTTGCTGCCGTAGGCAACCTCGCGGTGGAAGCGGCCGGGCGAATAGTAGTCCATGTCGAGGCTGAGGCGCTTGACGACCTCGGCCATCACGGCCGGCGACTGGAAGGCCACCACCTCGTTGTTGACGTTGGTGTTGGTCTGGAACAGGCCCAGGTCGTTGAACTGGTCAAGCTCAGAGCTCACCGACTTGCCCTTCGAGTCCTCCTTGATCAGGAGCGAGGCGGTGCGGGTGTAGGTCGGCGGGGTGCGCAGGATGTACAGCACCGACAGGCCGGCGCACACGGCCAGCGACAGGGTGAACCATTTCCACTTGGCCATGCACAGGTACAGTATGTCGGTCAGCTGCAAGGTGTTGTCGGCTTTGCGCTGAGCCGCATTGCGGTTTATTTCCATTCTTATATTATTACAAGTCAAAAGTCAGTCTTTGTCTCGCAGATTTGCGCAGATTTAAGCGGATCTGTTTAATCTGTTTAATCTGCGTGGGAAAAATATTTCCATGCGGATTTAACGGATAAAACGGGGTCCGTTGAATCCGTTAGGATTATAATCCATTCGGATTGAACGGATTGAAACGGAATCTGCTGGAATCCGTTTGATCCGTATGGGACATTTTTAACCACGGAGATACGGAGAAACACGGAGGGGTTAGCCCTTTACACGGAGGCCGCGTAGCGGCGCGGAGGTCACGGAGGCCATGCGGCTTCGGGCCCGCGAGGGCGCCGGGCCCACCACGCTGACGCAGCACGTCGGTTCGGGTTGAGGTGACCCCACCGTGGAACGGTGGGCACTCGACTGCTTAGAAGGGGTTGCTGGTGGGGCTCCCCCAGAAGGCGATAGCCTGCCCCCTTTAGGGGGTTAGGGGGCTGAGCTGGGGGCTGCGGTTAGGGGGCTGCCAGCTCGATTTCGACGACGGCGGCGACGAGGCCGGGGATCTCGACGATGGCGCGCTTTTTGCGCACGCCGCGTATCTTGAGCAGGGTCACCTCCATGCCGTCGAGGGCTCCGCCCTGGATACGCACCTTCTGGCCCAGCATGCCCGGCTTGATGTCCTCGGGCAGCAGCGACTCGATGTACGACTCGCTGCTCGTGGCGCGGATAAACCGCTGCATGTCATCGTCGGGCACCACCATCGCCTTGAGGTAGCCTCCCGGCACATAGCGAAACTGCAGCGTGTTGGTCAGCTCGACCTCGGGCGCCAGCGCCTCGGCCGTGCTGTGCACGAATATCATCGACGGCAGCACCGGCACCTCGGCCATCTGCCCCCGCCGGGGCCCGGCGGCGACACGCACGCGCTTGGTAGGCATGTACACGTCGAAGCCCCGCTCGCGTAGCATCAGATAGTTGGGACGTTTGGCGTTTGCGCGCTTCAAATCGCGCAACACATACCAGCGCACCTACTGCCTATCCGAAAAAGTCGAGGGGGTTGGCGAATCGCTAAGTGGCTTATTTTCAGCAGATTGGCACACCGAAAAGTACGGTTAGGACAAAATTTTCTAATCTTGCCACAAAGTTTTTGCAGCAGGGATTGCAATGGCTAAATTCGTGGGGGTTAGCGATAAAGATTGGCATTATCATCGCATAAACCCTGGAGAGAAAAATCGTCGGAAAGTCCAGTTGCAAGAAAATATATGATATCGACTGCCCAATATCAGTCTACTCTCACTGCCCCGGGGTGGGGCTTAAGTCTTGTGTAGTAAAAAGCAGTCACCGCGAATCCGATTATGCGGGATAAACGGATTCACGGCGCAAAGTTACGAAATAAATCTGTATTATTAAAGCATATTGCCAGCGAAAATAGCAAAATTGCTTTAATAACGGCCCCCTAACCCCCTAAAGGGGGCCGGTATTAGAATACTTTGATGGTGACGTAGCGCTTGGGGTTGCGCTTGATGTCGACAAAGAGGCTGTCGAGGCTCTGCACCGTGGCGTTGAGATTCTCATACAGCTCGGGCGAGTGCATCAGCAGCCCAAGGGTCGAGTTGGGGTCATTGAGCTGAGTCGACAGATTTTTGAGATTGTCAGATGTCACCTTGATGTCGGCGATGAGGCTGTCGACCGGCAGCTCCTTGAGCTGCGCGCTCAGCGTCGAGAAGTCGCCCGTGATGTCGGCGACATTGCTGGTGATGGCATCGACATTGGTGACAACCGGACCAATCTTGCCCGATGCCAGAGCCAAGTTGCGAGCAGTAAGCTCGAGCTGAGCCGAAATCTGCTCCAAGCTCTTCATCGACTCGATGAGCGCCGGTTCGCTCACTATCTTATTGACATTGAGCAGCAGAGAATCAACCTGCGGCATAATCTTGTAGACTGAGGGGAGCAACTCGTTGCTCAGCGCATCCATCATGCCCGAGGCATTCTTGCCAATCAGTTCGTCGCCGATATTATGGTACTGGGTCGATGGCGCCAACTTGAGGGCTATCGATGCGGTGCCGAGCAGGTCGCTGCCAAGGATTGCCTCAGAGCCCTCGGGCACCTTGAGGTGGCTGTCGAGGCTCATCTCTACGCGCACATGGCCGGGATTGTTGTACTCATAGTCGATCGAACGCACCAGGCCAACCTTGAAGCCGTTGACCGTGACCGGGGCCGAAACGGCGAGGCCCTCGACGTTGGTGTAGGTGGCATAGTAATAATTGGAAGGCTTGAACACGTTGACGCCTTTCAGGAAGTCGATTCCTAAGAAGAGGATTGCCAATGCAGCGATCACACACAGACCGATGATAAATTCTATGTTGAATATCTTTTTAATTTTATGAT